>CAZPAK010000086.1:0-3400 GCA_964584605.1 uncultured Gammaproteobacteria bacterium | reverse complement strand
TTGGATATTTGTTATTCTGTTATAACTATGTTTCCATTCTCTGTGATAGCCACCGTGTGCTCGAAGTGGGCCGAAAGCGAACGATCGGCGGTCACCACAGCCAGGCCGTCGCGGCCGGTCTTGATGCGCCAATCGCCCATAGTGACCATCGGTTCAATGGCGATGACCATTCCGGGGACCAAAACCGTATCCGGTATGCCATAGGCGGTGAAATCATAATTGAATATCTGCGGCTCTTCGTGGACGCGAAAACCGACGCCGTGGCCGACCATGTCGCGCACAACGGCGAAACCCTTCTTCTCGACATGCTTTTGAATGGCTCGGCCGAGCTTGCTCAAGGTGTTGCCCGGTTTGGCCTCGGCGATGCCGACGGCCAGAGCGCTTTCGGTTATATCGATCAATTTTTGCGCCTTCTTGTCGACTTTACCGATGGCCACCGTACCGGCCGTGTCGGTGTAGAAGCCGCCATCGAAGGAGAATCTATTCTTGACGAAGCCCTTCTTGGACTTGGCCGGATCGACCGGCCACTCCATTCCGATGTCGATGCTAAGGATATCGCCATCGTGCAGTATCCTTCCCGGTATGGCCGGAGCGTGGACGATCTCTTCATTGAGGGAGGTGCACAGCGCCGTAGGGAAGAATCTGCCTCCCCAAACCTCGTAATTCTTGAAAGCTGGACGGCCCCCGGCCTTCTCTATCCATTTGCACGCCAAATCCTCCAAATGCTCGGTGGAAACGCCCGGTTTGGCTTCTTTCAAAAGGTCATTAAGTATGCGGCCCAATATCTTGCCGCCGGCCTTCAAGACCTCTACCTCCTGTTTGGTTTTGATCAGTTCGGAATTCATTTTATGCCTTTTTTCTTCAACCTAGTTATAATATCCTCTTGTATCTCAGAAATACCCCTCTCGCCATTAATCATCATCAGTATCTTTCTTTTAAGAAAGAACTTCAACAAAGGGTCATTCTCTTTATGAAAAATCTTCAAACGCTTAACCACTACGCCCGGTTTGTCGTCTGGACGCTGCTCTAATTTGCGTCCGCATTCATCGCAAACCCCCTTCTTTTTAGGGGCTTTGGTGATCAAATGATAGGTGGCGCCGCAGAAACATACTCGGCGAGCCGTTAGGCGTTTTTTGGCCTCGGCATCGGATATATCTATATAAACCGCCCAAACATTATAACGCTTAGGATCGAAAGAAGCAAATCTCTTCTCCAGATACGGCACTTGACGGCTATTCCTGGGAAAACCGTCGAAGATCATACCCTTGGCGGCATCTTTCTTGTCCAAACGGGCCTCCAGCAGCTTTTCGACAATCTTGTTGTCCACGAACTGCCCGCTGGCCATGATGTCCTTGATGCGTCTGCCTATGGCCGTCTCCTTCTTGACCTCTTGACGCAAAAGCTCGCCGGGCGATATCGCCGGAAGTTTCAATTTTTTTGAAAGCATGTCGGTCTGCGTCCCCTTGCCCGAGCCTGGGGGGCCCATGAATATCAAAATCGTCTTTTTTCCAAACATATTATGTTGTTTTATTTTTTAATCCTAGCCCCTGATGATTATAAATGCCAAATAGGCCACATAAGCGCCAAGGAGCACCACCCCCTCCAACTTGCCAAGAATGTTCTTCTTTCCGACATAGATCATCATAGAAAGTAGGACGGTCGCTCCGGCCGAAAATAGAAAATCGACATTGAGTTCAGTGGAGTAATCAATACCCCTAACAAAGGCACAGAATCCCAATACCCAAACCAAATTAAGGATGTTGGCTCCAATTATGTTACCGATGGCGATGTCGGCCTTGTTCTTGCGGGCGGCGGTCACGGCAGTGAACAGTTCCGGCAGCGAAGTCCCGAAGGCCACCAAAGTCAGACCGATCAAGGCTTCGCTGATATGAAACAATCTAGCCATCTCCACCGCCCCGTCGACCACCCAGCGACCACCAAGAAACAAGGCCGCAGCCCCTCCGACGACCATACCGATAGCTATATGGGGACGGAAAAATTTGACTTGTTCGACTTTGACATCTTTAATGTCCTGCTTGGCGAAACGCCCGGAGGTCAAGGTGTAATACAGGAAAGCGACAAAAAGGACTAACAGCACCAGTCCATCCGCTCTGGTTATTACACTCTTGGCCGAACCGTCCAAAAAAGCATCATTGGCCAAGAATAGGACGGCCAAAACCGAAAAGAAAAAGAAGGGCAATTCCTGGCTGGCCGTCTCCTTCCTGACCACCAGCTGACTGACCAAAGCGGCCACACCCAGAATAAAAAGTGAATTGGCTATGGTCGAGCCTATGACATTGCCCAAAGAGACATCGACCTGCCCGGAGAAAGCCCCGGTCAAACCGACGGTGAATTCCGGCATAGTGGTGCCGAGGGCCACGACGGTCAACCCGATGACGGCGTCGCTAACCTTGAACCTCTTGGCTATCGACGACGCGCCCTCCACCAACATATCGGCCCCCTTCTTCAAAAGAATGAAGCCAAAGATGAATAATATGAATATATGAACCATAGTATCAGCCTCTGAAAATCAGATAGATTATATAAACGAAATAAGCGGACAACAGGAACAATCCTTCGCCTTTGTCCAAAACCCTCTTTTTGCCGACATATATCAAGACCGGCATCAAGGCCGTCACCGCCAACAAATAGCCGATATCGAAGTTCATGGCCGGATTAAAATTCAAAGACTTAATCAAGGAAGCCGCTCCCAATATCCAAAAGATGTTGAAGATGTTTGATCCGACGACATTGCCAATGGCGATATCGGAATTGCCTTTGCGGGCCGCGACCGCCGAAGCGAATAATTCCGGCAAGGAAGTGCCGATGGCGACGATGGTCAAGCCGATGAGTTTTTCACTCAAACCGATGGCCGCGGCTATGTCGGTCGCCCCGGAGACCACCCAGCGTCCACCTAAAGACAAAGCGACCAAGCCTCCACCGATCATCAGCCAAGTCAGCGGCAGGCCATGTGCTTTGGCCTCCGAGCTTTCCTCTTTGGCCTCTTTGACGACGCCCTCCTCGCTTTTAGCAGTAGCAAAACTGTAAAAGAGGAAGATGGTGAAAAAAGACATCAATATCAAACCATCACCACTAGTCAACACATTCGCGATTCCGCCGCCGAACAAGATGTCATTGCCAAGGATGAAAAGGGTGGCGGCGGCCAAAAAAGAGAAAGGAATCTCTTTGTGAGCGGTGTTCCTTTTGACCACTAGGGGGCGTATGACGGCCGAGACACCCAAGATCAGCATCAAATTGGCGATATTGGAACCGACGATGTTTCCTATTGATAGATCACCTTTGCCATTCCAAGCGGCGACGGTGCTGACTATCAGCTCCGGGGCCGATGTGCCCAAGGAGACTATCGTCAGACCGATCACCAAATCAGACACCTTGAGGC
>CAZPAK010000085.1:1182-3447 GCA_964584605.1 uncultured Gammaproteobacteria bacterium | reverse complement strand
CAAAAGCTTCCATTCGTATTCCGGATTGGCGCTGTTGTACCAAACCATCTCATCGGGATGAGTGCCGGATTTGACCTTCGGCGGCGGCGGAATTATGCCGGTATTGACCGTTTCGACCGGCTTGGTGGTAGGTTTGGCCTCGGGCCTGGCCTCCGGCTTGGTCTCCGGCTTCGGCGGTTCGGGAGTCTTTTCGCTTATGGTGAACTTGGCCTGAGAACTGCCGGAAAGGACATTGGTGCCTTGTCCGTCGGCGGCCAAAACGCTGGCGGAAGAGAATTTGACCACAGCCTCACCCACGGCCAAAGCCGTAAAGGAAATGGTCATGATCGTGCCGGCCGAACCGGAATAGGACTTAGGCGTGCCGCCGGAATAGTTGATGCTACCGTTGGAATTGGAGAATGTCGGCTCCGTCGTCCATAAGCTGAATATCGACCCTCCGCTGGAAACGCTCTTCACCGAGAGCAAATTCTTATCGAAAGTTATGGTGGCGTCGGAGGAATTTATGCCACTGTAATTCTTGCCCAGAACATCCGTGCCGCTCACGCCGCTGGCATTGACGACCACATTAACGCTGAAGACATCGCCGACTTTTTTAGCGGCCGAAGACGGTGAAAACGACAAAGAAGCCCCTGCCGCCTGGACCGGCGAAAGCGGTAAAACGCAAAAACTGAATAAAAATATGGCTAAAATGAGAGTGGAAACTCTTCTCATAAAAACTTATTCCATGATTTCATCTTCCTCTCCGACCTTGACTTCGATCCTTTTCTTCCCCTTGCTCTGTATTCTCAATAAAGGTAATTTCAATATCAAAACGCCGTTCTCCACAATCGATTCGATCTTGGCGACATTTATCTCCTCCGGCAATATTATTTGGCGATAGAAATCCCCCCAGCGATTCTCCTGGCAAAGATATTCCTTATCTTCGTCATCCTCCTTGACTATCTTCGGTATCTCCTTCTTGCCCGAAACGGTTATGACATCGTTTTCGCTCTCGACGAAGATATCCAGCTTGTCGATCTTCACGCCGGCGATCGGGGCGTAGATGACTATTTTGGTGGTGGTATGATAAATATCCACATCCAGCTGCAGGTGGTCGCCGATGTCCTCGCGCGGAGTCGTCCGCTTGGGCAGTTTGGAATCCTGTTCGATGTCGATGGATTCCGTCCTCTTTTTTATTTTACTTAAGAACGACATATCTCCTTGTTATATGTTGAAGTTATTAACAGTCAAATTACTCCTTTTAAATTATAACACAAAAAAGAAACGGCAACCAGCAAGTAGCAGTTGGCGGTTGGCGACTGATGAAAAACGCTTTTAAACCTTGTTCGCCGACGATCTTTTAAGTCTTTATCATTATCTGCAAATTGCTAATTTCTATTTGCTAATTTCTAAAATCAACCCGTCCAGCAATACATCATGATGGAGAAATCGACCAAATTGACCTTGCCGTCCTTGTTGATGTCGGCGGTGGGGTTGGTCGAGCCCCAATAGAACATCATGATGGAGAAATCGACCAAATTGACCTTGCCGTCCTTGTTGATGTCGCTCCTGGCGCAAGGCGATTCATCGACCGCCTGCTCGCCGACGCCGCACCTGACCGTGTCGCCATAGAGGCTCCAGCCGAACGAATCATGGAAAGACCTGGCCTTCAATTCATAGACGCCCTTAGCATAGCCGGTGGTGGGCACGGACAAAGTCCAGCGGCCGTCGGCTCCGGATCGAGTCTCCTGAAAAGCGATCGTCTTCTTTTGAGCCGGACTATATATGTGCACCTCGACCTTCCTGCCGGGCATCGATTGTCCCCGAACCTGAATGGGCGCGCCCAGATCCACATAATCGGAATCCAATTTGATGGTCGGCGGCATCAGTATGTTGGAAATGATGGTCTGAGTGTTGTCCTCCACCCAAAAAGTCGAGGAATAAGAAGACGATTTCACGCCGTCGCTGTCCCTGGCCCACAAAGTGAAGGTGTAAAGGCCTTTGGCGATGTCCGGCACAGAGAACATGAAAGAACCATCCGAGGCGGAGCTGATCTCGCCGGCCTTCTTGTCGTCTTGCAAAACAGTGATCAAAGACACCGGCGAAGACCAGCCGGAAAGAGTGATGTCGGGAGGATAAGGCTGATCGAGCGGATATTTTTTG
This sequence comes from uncultured Gammaproteobacteria bacterium, assembly GCA_964584605.1. Lineage (GTDB taxonomy): Bacteria > Patescibacteriota > Patescibacteriia > Patescibacteriales > WJLG01 > JBAZHE01. The sequence continues at coordinate 1,305 of CAZPAK010000085.1, read as the reverse complement.
AACGAACCCACATTGTTGCTGACCGCCGATCCGCTGCCGCCGCCGCTTCCCGTGCCCGTGGCGCCCCCCGCTCCGCCGCCGGTTCCCGTGCCGGCCGCCGCGGTATAGAAATCGATCACATAA
>CAZPAK010000085.1:0-1172 GCA_964584605.1 uncultured Gammaproteobacteria bacterium | reverse complement strand
TCACATAATCGGTGTCATCCTCGATCAGAGTCCCCCTCTCTCGACAGCGGACATAGTAGGTGTAATGCATCGTGCTCATCAAGCCGGTCAAAAGGACGGTGTGATATATGTGATCGGAGGAAAAAAAAGCATTGGTCATACTCGACCAATCCGTGCCGGAAGCGACGCTATAACGGCAATCGGCATCATAGTTGGTGGTCAGCGACATAATGGTTGAAACGGTCCAAGACTCCAAAACTCCGGTCGGCAAGCCATTGCCCCTGACTTTTGGCATGAAGGCCGTCACCGCCACCGGATCTATCATCACTACGAAGGTCTTGCCCCTGTCCAAGAGCTGACCGCCTCCATTATGGGTGCTTATTTGAACCGGGAAGGACCCGGCCACAGGAGCGTTGGCGATCTTGTCGATGCCTGCCTGCCCGAAAGTGGCATTGGATCCCAGCTCTAACTTGATTTGGCTGCCGGCGGCGATGCCGGACATGCCGGACAGAAAGACATCGAAACCGCCGGCAGTTCCGGTGGCGACGGAAACTCCATCGACCCAGGCCCCGGAAGAGGACGAAAGATTACGATCGGAAAAAACAATAGTCCCCGATGCGGCCGTGGCCAGATCGATATCGCCGAAATCAAAGTTTTCCGGCACGGACAATCCCTCCGGAAAATAGACCGAAATGCGCCCGCCGGCCGGAACGGACTGAGGGGTTATGAAATTGATGTCATGATTGGAGGAAGTGGCCGGATGGGATGTCTCCAGCTGATCATAGACGCGATAAAGTCCGGCCTGCGCGGAAAGGGGCGCGGCCGAACAAAAAACAAGAAGAACGACGATCGATCCTTTGAAAGACTTGAAAAATTGACGCATGGGGTATGTGGCATGTGGTATGGAAAACGACCACACTCCAAGCCGCATACTGCATACTACCCTCTCTTACCCTCCAACCTATCCAACTCCCTCGACCGTTTGGAATCAAAATAGAAATTGACCAAGACCAGCACGAACATCAAGACCAATCCCGACAGCACGGCCAAGGTCACTCGATCCCTCCAAACGCTGTTCTGCTCCTCCAGGGCCAGCGTCCTTTCGTCCAGATACCTCTCTTTGTCCGAAAGCTGCCGTTCCTTCTCCTCCAATTGCATCGCCAGTTTATTTATGGGGTTCGGCGGCACTGAGG
>CAZPAK010000084.1:0-3525 GCA_964584605.1 uncultured Gammaproteobacteria bacterium | reverse complement strand
AGCTTAATGAAAAAGTTGATCAATTGGAAAAAGAAAATAAAGAAATAAAAGAATTATTGAAAAAAACAGGCAGATAATTAAGGGATAGATTGAAAAAAACAAAATAAAGTATTTAAAAACGTCGATTTGCCTAAGATCGGCGTTTTTATGATTTTTTTCAAACTAAGCCTTTTTATACCGCTGGCCCTTTCCGGCCGCGTTCCGGTCAAGGTTACGGATGAGAATGGCGGCATCAAGGCTGGAGATCTTTTGACGACTTCCTCTTTGACCGGCCACGCCATGAAGTTCTCTCTTATCGAGATGACCGGCGAGGAGACTATGAAAGAATTCATCGCCGCTAACAAGGAAAACGAACGCCGCCGCAATTCCATTTTGGGCAAAGCCCTCGAGGATTTTACTGATGATAAGATCGATCCTTCCACTGATTATACTGGCGAAGCCTCGGCTAAGAACTGGAAGACTGGCCGGATAATGACCTTGGTCACCTTACAATAAAGATATGAAGATCAATAAAAAATTGTTTTTGCCCTTGGCGATCGCGGCCGCGCTGATTTTGATCGCCTCAGGTTTTGTTTTAGCTACCGCCAGAAAACATCAAAGTGCGGCTGTCTCCGGAAACAAAGAGGCCGCGGCCGAAGATAAAACCGGTCAGGGGCCGGAGTTGTCAGTCGTCAGGGAAGTCAAAGTTTTAACTGGCGTAGTCGACGGCATCGATGGCGGCAAGATAAAATTTACCGTCAACGAAGGCCAGGTAGAGGAGCAGCTAAGAAAAAAAACAGCGGTTATAAATTCTGATACCTACATCGAGGTTAGAAAACAAAAAGGAGAAGAGGAAAAGCAGGCTGACGCGAGCGGTGAATCCGAAGAGGTTAAAAAACTCCTTCTTTCTTCGGCCGAGGCAAAACAGGCTCTTTATGCTTGTATGGCTGAAAACCCAGGGGTGGAGAAGCCGAATGTCGTTTGCAAAGAAGAGTCGGACAAAATGTATGAGATAAACGGCCGAATCACCGATCTTAGGGCTGGGGCGACTCCGGCCAAGCCGGACAGGCCTGATATTTCAGCGTTGTCAGGTGAAAAGATGCAAATATTGGCTGAAGCCCAGGAAGATATCAGTAATAAAGAAGAATTTTCCGCTTCCAGAATCGAGATATTGGTGATGAACGGCGACAATAAGTAGGAGCGGCCCATTTTGTCTGTCTAAATGATTTTTTATTTGACGCTATGCGAAAACCGCGGCTTTATGGCCGCGGTTTTGTTTTAGACCTTTTTAAAATATGGTATAATAAAGCCTAGGCCTAATAAGCGAAAATGGCTAAATTTTTCTTATTTAAGAATAGAAATAAAGCAAAAAAGCCGGTGATGATCCCAGCCCTCTTTTTGTTTTTATTGGTCTGCTTTTTTGTTTTGCGCGGAGGCATCAACTACGGCTGGGCAGGAGACAACGACAATGTCCGCGGCTGGGCTTGGAGTTCGACCGTTGGCTGGATCAGTTTTAATTGCGTTAACAACGGCACTTGCGGCACATCGGATTATGGAGTGAACATAAGTTCGACGACTATGAATTTTTCCGGTCATGCCTGGAGCAGCGGTGTGGGTTGGATCAGTTTTCAAGACACCGGGGCGCCTGACTATTCCTTTAATGTCAATTGTCCATCCTTTTGCGGTTCTGGAAACAATTGCACGGCTTGCTTGGATCCGGATACCGGCAATGTTTGGGGTTGGATGCACATAGTCTCCATGGGCAATGACGGCTGGGTCAAGCTTCGCGATGCCGGCAACCTTTGGTCCGGCATATATTTGGACACGACTCACCCCAGCTCGACTTGGCGCGGCTGGGCTTGGAACGGCAACGACGACGGGACCGGCATCGGCTGGGTCAATTTCAACTGTTTGGACGGCAGCCCGATCCCTTGGTGCGCCACATCTTCCTACGCCACTTGGGTCAAGGGTATGGGCTTTCCGGTGGTCGACAACCTGGCCGCTCCCAATTGGGCCTTCGAGGATGCTTGTGTAGCGACCAAGGGATTCCTCCTGAATTGGGACCTGCAAGATCCTGATGCCGGCGCCTCGCAGTCCGCTTATAGAGTGGTGGTCAACACTTCCAATTCCATGGTCAGCCCGATCTTCGACACTGGCAAAAGGCCGTCTTCTGCCGAGCAGTTCTCGACCACCAGCCCCTTGATCGATTACTCCACTTCTTACTATTGGTGGGTCATGGTTTGGGACAATTTCGGCCTGGCTTCCCCTTGGTTCCAATTCAATACCGCCACGCCATCAAGCACCATCACCGACAACATCGCCAGCAATCTGTCGATCTCGCCCGACCCAAATCTCACTTTCACCACCTATAGCTATGAGTTTCCTGATATAAATTTCGTTTACGCGCCTCCTGATCCGCGCGTCGATGAAGATGTCAGTTTCACTGATCAAAGCTATGTCTATTTCCCGGCCGCCCCTTCGACGCCGGTGCCTTGCGATGAGGCCATCTGCTCCTGGCTTTGGAGCGGAGACGGCATCAAGACCAATTCCACGCCGACCGCTTCGACCACTGTTATGACATTGGAGTACGGCAATCACAGCATCAGTGATCGCGTGGTCGGACCCGGTGGCTACGCTTGTACGACCACGAATCCGATATTCATAGATCTTTTGCCGAAGTGGCGCGAGACCAAGCCGGAGTAGAAGTTTGTATTTGGTATATAGTATATGGTATATGGGGGTTAAGATAAGGTCTTTTTCTGATTTGGAGGCATGGCAAGAGGCCGTAAAGTTGGCTGTGATGGTGTATGGAAAGACTAGCGGTTTTCCCAAAGAAGAGGCTTTTGGTTTGACTAGCCAGTTGAGAAGAGCTGCGGTTTCAGTTTCCTCTAACATCGCCGAGGGTTTTAGCAGGGGGAGTAATAAAGATAAAATCAGATTTTATTTCGATGCCAGAGGTTCGGTGACAGAAATACAAAGCCAGTTGGTGATTGCTAGAGAAGTCAACTATATCACTGAAGATATTTTTAGTCTGCTGGCAAATAAAACAATTGTTGTCCATAAACTGATAAACGGGCTTATAAGAAAAATGAAGGAAAATGAAAATACCAAATACTAAATACCAAATACTAAATACCAGGCGCGGTTTCACCATGTTGGAGCTTTTGGTCAGCTTAGGGATCATAACCATGCTGATCGGCCTTTTTGTGGCCAACTATCGCGGCGGATCGCAAAAATCGGAACTGTCTTTGAATGCCCAGAAGCTGGTCTCTGACTTGCGCTTGGTTCAGAACAGCTCTTTGGGTTCGGCGCGTTTCGACGGCCGGGTGCCGGATGGCGGATGGGGCATACATTTCAGCAAAGTGGACGGCAGCAATGATTTTTATACGGTCTTCGCCGATGTCGACGGCGATCATGACTATGACGCTCCGGGCGAGTCGCAGGAGGCCTTCGGAGGCCGAAGGATAGCTTTGCCGGAGAACATCAGGATATCCGAATTGCTCTTCGACTCCACCCCTAAAGACGAATTGGATGTGATATTCGTTC
>CAZPAK010000083.1:0-3534 GCA_964584605.1 uncultured Gammaproteobacteria bacterium | reverse complement strand
ATGGCTAAAGGTGAATGAATAACTTTGTTCGATTCCTATTCCAACCATATAAAATAAAAAGACAGGGCGAAAGCCCTGTCTTTTTATTTTATTGGCACGGGGTGTAGGAATCGAACCCACGCTAGAGGTTTTGGAGACCCCTGTACTACCATTATACGAACCCCGCAAAAGTCGCCGAAGGCGACAAAAGAGAGAATATCAAAATCCCCTCTTTTTTTCAAGCCCTTAGAATATCAGCACTTGCTCAAAATCTTCTTATACTCTATCTCGTCATAGATGTTCAAAACGGTGACGGCCAAGGCCACCATCAAAGGACCGATAACCACGCCCCAGAAGCCAAAAACGCTGATACCTCCCAAGACGGCAAAGAGCACGAATAAAGGATGGACCTGAGCCTTGCCTTTGATCATGAACATTCTGATGACATTGTCGATCATACTGATCAATCCTCCGCCCCAAATCACCATAAAGACGCCCTGCCAAATCTGGCCCGTGGCGAACAGATAGATAGATGCCGGCACCCAAACCAAATAGGCTCCGAAATAAGGTATCATCGACAAAAGGGCCGTAGCGATGGCCGGAAAGAAGGCCGGCAGGCCGACGATATAGAAACCCAAGGCGCATAAGCTGGCCTGGGCGGCGGCCACAACGAAAGTCGAGACGAAAACGGTATAGCTGACATCCTTGAACTTCTTGAAGATCAAGTGGTCGTATTTGTCCGGCAACGGCGTCCAATACATGACTTTTTCAAGCATTTTTTTCCCGTCAATAAAAAAGAAGAACAGGGTGAATATTATCAGAATCAACGAGATGACGAACGAAGTCGTTCCTTTGAAGAACCCGGCCGCTCCCTCGACCAGCCAATTGCTCGATTTTTTGGCCACATCCAAAATAATGGCCTTGAGCTCGGAAGCGCTGATATTGAACATGCTGTCAGCCCTGGCCAAAACACCGCTTTCTATCCTATCCTCAAAACCGCTATTGTTGTTCAAAAAATTCATAGCATCAGAATAAGCGGCGATGGATTTCTGGGCTCCGAAGATTATCAGATTGGTTAAAGGTATGATAATGACCAACAATATCATCAAACACATGGCCAAGGCGGCTATCTTCGAACGGCCGCCAATTTTTTTGACCAACCATTCATATACCGGATAGAAGACCGAAGCCAAAACAGCCGAAATCAGCATCACCACCAAGAAAGGGCGAAAAATCATATAGCAACCGACGAAGGCGCCGGCAAGCAGGATGAATAAGAATATCCTGGTCAAAAAAGTTCTGCTCATATTGTTTTGATTATTTTATTTCTTGTAAAAGGTTGGGGTAGCGGGAAAGTATGTACTCATAGCGATCGATTGGCTTGCCGGTCTCCTCGTCGAACAGCGGAGTGCCGCCCTTATACATGGCATTCTTATCGTCACCATAGCGATTCAAGCCCTTCTCATCCAGCCAGTCGTCGATCTTCCTCTTCTGCCCCTCAGTCAAGGCCTCCGTCGTCGTCGCCTTGTCATCGCGGTTCTTTCCGCCCAAAACATTGATGGTGGCGTTCTGCCTGTCGATTTGGAAATCGTTGAAAGCCTCCCCCACCTTATCGTCCATTTCTTTGAGGCCGGTCAAAAGATCTTTGGCCTGACAGCCGGACAACAAAAAAACCGCCAACGGCAAAAACACCAAAGCGGCGGCTTTCTTTCGATCCTTAACACGAATTGGCCTCCTACCAAATTCCATCTGCTTGAAAAGAGTTGAAATTACTTAGTCTCCTTGTGTATGGTGTGCTTGCGGCAATTCTCGCAATGCTTCTTGAGTTCCAAGCGCTCTTTCAGAATCTTCTTATTCTTCTTGGAAAAATAATTGACCGTCTTGCACTCGGTGCATTCCAATTTAATCATGTTGTCCTGTGACATAAGCTTAAAAAGAAATTAAAAAGTAAAATAACATCAAAAATCGATGTTTCAACTAAATTATAACAAAAATCGGCAAAAAGTCAAATATTGCCCTATTTTTGGCAAAAAGGGCAAAAATGTGTCCCTCTGCCGGCAACCCTGGACTTTTTGATGGTTCGCCCGCACTCAAAACAAGCCTCGCCGCCTCGCCCATAGACCTTCAAAAAACGCACGAAACCGCCCTCATTGCCTTGGCCATCCACATAGTCGGAAAAGGTCGTACCCCGATGTTTTATAGCCTTGGCGATGATTCTTTCTGCCTCTAAATAAATCTTTTCCAACTCCTTGGCTTTTAAAGACTTGGCTGGCCGAGAAGGCTTGATGCCGGCCGCAAAAAGTATCTCATCAGCGTAAATATTGCCAATACCGGAGACCTTCTTTTGGTCTAAAAGAGCGGCTTTAATTGAAACTCCCCTATTCAACAAATTCTTTTTTAAATTTTCCAGGGTAAAATCCTTCTTGAGCGGCTCAATGCCATAATCATTTTTTATCAATTCTAACTCCTTGATTGAAGCTATTTTAACATAACCGAAACGACGAATATCATTGAAAAATAAATTACCCTCGTCATCTTTTTTACTAGGGGCGAATTTAAGATGCAAGCGAGTATGCTTGCTGGGCAGTTTTCCGCCAACTTTGTCTAGAACTGAACCTTTTTTAAAAGGATGTCCTCCGGCGATAACCTCATCGCCATCAGTATAAACCAGCTGTCCGGTCATTTTCAGATGGATCAACAGAAAATTATTGTCAGCCAATTCAAAAATCAGCAGCTTACCGATGCGATCGGCTAAAATAATTTTATTGCCGAACAAAATCCGGGTCAGTTTAGCTGATCCTAATTTTTTATCCAAAACCTTGACGGAGATGATCTTCTGGCCGACTATCTTGGCCGCCAAGTCCCGCCTAATCGTTTCCACTTCGGGTAATTCCGGCATCTAGACTATTTTAAGCAAAACAAAAATCGCCACCAGGGAAACGAATTCCAACAGGAATACTTTCAAAAAAGTGTGTTCAATTTTATCAGGATTGACGAAGGCCATATCATACTTCGATTATTATAGTGGTCGGGCCGTCGTTTATGAAATCCAGCTCCATGTGGCTTCCGAATCTGCCGGTTTCAACTTTTAAGCCCTTCTCGGCCAATAATCTAACCAATTTTTCATAAAATGGCAAGGCCTTTTCCGGACGGGCCGCCTCGATGAAGCTGGGCCGATTATTGCCCTCGGTATCGCCATAAAGAGTAAATTGCGAAACGACCAGAATCTCGCCGCTGACATCTTTCAAGGCCAGATTCATCTTCCCCTCTTTATCCTCAAAGATTCTTAATTTTTCTATCTTATCGGCCAGCTTGGAAATTTTAGCTTCATCATCATCGCGATGAATGCCCAAAAGAAGCAAAAAACCTTTTCCAATTTTGCCAATCTCTTCACCGCCAACCGAAACCTTGGCCCGAGAAACTCTTTGTATGACCGCCCGCATACTATTGGATTAATTTTCCGGGGCCATTGGGATTGTAGCCGCCCTCAACCTCTTCTCCGTCGCTGAAACCATCTCCATCTGTATCAGTGTTATAAGAATCTGTCCCCAAGGA
>CAZPAK010000082.1:0-3535 GCA_964584605.1 uncultured Gammaproteobacteria bacterium | reverse complement strand
TTCCTTGGGTTTGACCACCGGCGTCATCGTCAACTACGCCCAATTCGTCTATGATCCGGAATATACGGACGAGGCTCAGTATGACGAGCGTTTGAAGCACCTGAGGCCTTGCTCTCGCAAAGAGGCCTATGCTTGCGACATCCTTTATGGCACCAACAACGAATTCGGCTTCGATTATCTCAGGGATAATATGGTGCCGGAAATGAAGGATCGGGTGCAACGGGGGTTTCATTATGCCATCGTCGACGAGGTGGATTCTATTTTGATCGATGAGGCCAGAACGCCGCTCATCATCAGCGGACAGGCCGAGGAATCGACCGATAAATATTTTAAATTTTCAGAATTGGTCAGGCGCCTTAGGGAGAACGAGGACTATAATGTCGACGAGAAGATGCGCGCCGCCACCTTGACCGAAGCCGGTCTTTCCAAAATGGAGGATTGGCTGGGTCTGGGGAACATCTATGTCGAAAAGGGCATCAGCGAGGTCCATCACATCGAGCAGGCCTTGCGCGCCCAGGTGCTTTTCAAGGAGGGCAGGGATTATGTCATCAAGGACGGCGAGATAGTCATCGTCGATGAGTTCACCGGCCGTATGATGCCCGGCCGCCGTTACAGCGAAGGCTTGCATCAGGCCATCGAGGCCAAAGAAGGGGTCAAGGTTCAGCGCGAGTCCCAGACTTTGGCCACCGTCACTTTTCAGAACTATTTCAGAATGTATCGCAAATTGGCCGGCATGACCGGCACTGCCGCCACCGAGGCGGAGGAGTTCGCCAAGATATACAAATTGGAGGTCATCAGCATACCGACCAACAAGCCGATGGTCAGGAAGGATATGAATGACCTGATATATCGCACAGAAGAGGGTAAATTCAAAGCTGTCATCGCCGATGTCAAAGAGCGCCACGCCAAAGGCCAGCCCGTGCTCATTGGTACCATATCCATCGAGAAGAACGAGCTTTTGGCCGAGATGATGAAGCGCGAGGGCATCGAGCCGGCTATGCTCAATGCCAAGAATCACGAGAAAGAGGCCCGCATCATCTCTCAGGCCGGCAGGTTGGGCGCCATCACCGTCGCCACCAATATGGCCGGTCGAGGCGTCGACATCATTTTAGGCGGCCAGCTCGATAAGGATGCCACTCCGGAGGAGATTGCCGTTTGGAAGGAAGAGGGCGAGAAGGTCAAGGCCGTCGGCGGACTCTATGTCATCGGCACAGAACGCCACGAGTCTCGCCGCATCGACAATCAGCTGCGCGGCCGCGCCGGACGCCAAGGCGATCCGGGAGCTTCCCGTTTCTATCTCTCGTGTGAAGACGATTTGATGCGCATCTTCGGCGGCGACCGCATGAAAGGCTTGATGAAGACTTTGCAGCTGCCCGAGGACATGCCGATCGAGAATCGCTTGATCAGCAAGTCGATCGAGACCGCCCAGAAGAAAGTCGAGGCCAATAACTTCGACATGAGAAAGCACCTTTTGGAATACGACGATGTCATCAATAAGCATCGCGAGGCCATCTATCGAAAACGCAATGATATCTTGGAAAGAGCGGAAAAAGATGCCGCTAAATTGAAACAGCTTATTTTGGAGCAAGTAGAGGAGGAGCTGGAGCAGGTCGTCTCTTTTCATACTGCCACCGAAGAGGTCAAGGATTGGAACCTTGAGGAGATCTACGAAGTGGTCAACACCATTTTCCCGGTAGAGAGCCGTTTGCACGAGTCTTTGACCGAGATGGCCGACGAGACTAAGAAGCTTCAGGCCGCCAGGGTTAGGACCAAGATAATAGAGCATTTGAACTCTTTGGCCAAGGAGGCGTATGACCGGATGGAGAAAGAGTATGTTCAGGCCGGCTTGAATTGGCATGACATAGAAAAGAATGTTCTGTTGAGATCGATAGACGCTCTGTGGGTCGAACATATCGATGCCATGGATTATATGCGCAAAGGTATCGGCTGGCAGGGCTATGGCCAGCGCGATCCGTTGATAGAATACAAGAAAGAGGCCTTTCGCATGTTCTCCGAGCTCAATAACCTCATTCAGAAAGAGGTCGTCTATGGCATCTTCAAGTTCGGCGCCGTCCAGGATTTGGCCGCGACTTTCATAGCTCCGTCCTTGGCTGCGCGCGCCAAGCAATTCTCCGCGCCGTCAAAAGTGGCGCAAGAGTCTTCGGCCAACAACAAGGTCGATGCCATCCATGTGCACGCCCATGACGAGGAGGGGAACAAGGTCGGACGCAACGACCTTTGTCCTTGCGGATCGGGAAAGAAATATAAAAAGTGTTGCGGGAAATAAGACAGGCCAAAAATTACGAATTAAGAATCACGAATGAAGAAAAACAAGAAAATACTGAAGATTTGCGCCAAGCCGTTCTCTGACAATGTTATTTTTTACGATTCCGAATTCTCGTCTCTCGACCCGGAGAAGGGCGACTTGCTCTCCGTCGGCATGGTCAAGATGAACGGCGACGAGCTTTATTTCGAATTGGAGCACGAAGGAGAGGTCGACCCTTGGGTCGAGAAGAATGTCGCGCCTTATTTGACTGGAGAGAAGATATCGATCGAGGAGGCCTTCAAAAGGATGAAGAAGTTCGCCGGCTCCAAGACGCCTTTCCTCGTCTCTTATGTCGATAATTACGATGCCGTCTATCTCAAGAAGATAATCGGCCAGGCCAAGCGCAATCTGTTCCATTGGATGTCGATCGATATCGCTTCGATGTTCTTCGCCTTAGGGCGCAATCCGGAGGACTTCGGCGACGCCGACAAGAACGGCGAGTTCAAGAAGCTGGGCATCGATTGGAAACAATATCGCGAGCATCATGCCTTGGACGATGCCAAGCTTTTGCGGGAGTATTATCTCAAGATTTTCAAAAACGATGATTGAGCCGGGAGTCTATCAACATTACAAGGGCAAAAGATACCAAGTCATGGGTGTGGCCAAGCACAGTGAGACCTTGGAAGACTTGGTCGTCTATAAGAAGCTGTACGATGATGGCGGGCTTTGGGTTAGACCCTATGGCATGTTCAAGGAGAACGTCATCGTGGACGGGAGGGAAGTGCCAAGATTCAAATTCATAAGCAAGGAATGATTATGAGCAAAATAATATTGGCCTCTGGGCCGGTGATAGTCGAGAAGGGGAAAGTGCTTTTGAACAAGCACGGCGATGACAAATTTTGGAAATTCTGCGGCGGCCGCGTCGAGGATTTCGATTCGGATTTGCAGGAAGCGGCCAAGCGGGAGACTAAAGAGGAAATGGGCATCGATATCGAGATCATCGACAAAGAACCTTTTTTGATGCATGTGAGGAAGGACGACAAGGATGTCATCTTGGTCCACTACAACGCCAAGCGCGTCGGCGAGATCGTGCCGGGCGCCGATATCAAAGAGTGGAAGTGGGTCGCTTTGAAAGATTTGGAAAAAGAGGACTTAGGCCCGAACATAACTCCGGCCTTGGTGCATTTTTGGTACCTAGATAAGTAGTGGCTGGTAGTTAGTAGTTGGTAGATAGGCCTTTGTCATTTCTCACTACGCTCGGAATGACAA
>CAZPAK010000081.1:0-3540 GCA_964584605.1 uncultured Gammaproteobacteria bacterium | reverse complement strand
GACAGGCCGTCAACAATTCCCACCTCTGGAAGATGATCGCCAGGTCCTTCCTTGCCTCCTCGGTCATCTCCGTCCTCTTCTTCTATCTCTCTCCCACGGCCGAGATCGCCCCTAAGACCAATTTGGCCATCTTCATCGGCGTCTTCTTCGTCGCCTTCGTGGTCTGGCGCCGTTTCTTCAACTGGACCTTGGCCTCATACCTGCCGAAGAACAATATCGCCATCGTCGGACGCAACCGCCTGGTGGACGAACTCCTGTCCGAACTGAAGGGCAAGCCGCACCTGGGCTTCTCTATCTCTTTCATTATCGACGAAAAGACCGCTGAAAAAGAAATTGCCGGCACGCCCATCTTTTCCAACCTGAAAAACCTGCCGGAATTGATCGAAAAAAGGAAAGTCAGCAATGTCATCTTGATCGAGATGCCGGACTCCGAGAACCTGCGCGCTCTACTCTTCGAATGCCTCTCGCTAAAGATCAGTTTCATCAATTTGGTCGATTTCTACGAAAACATCACCGGCAAAGTCCCGATCGACGCCATCGGCAAGATGTGGTTCTTGGAGAACTTGAGCGAGGGAGAAAAAGCCGCTTTCGATGGTATCAAGCGCTTTGCGGATTTGATTCTGGCTTTGCTCATATTCGCCATGACCCTGCCTTTTTGGCCCTTGATCGCCCTGATGGTCAAAATAGAGAGCCGCGGGCCGGTGTTCTTCAAACAGATTCGAGCCGGAGAAGACGGCAAGTCCTTCAAGATGGTCAAGTTCCGCACCATGAGGACCGAAGGAAACGACCACGCGCCGACCGCCGATGCCGACAAGCGCATCACCGCCTTCGGCAATTTCCTCAGGAAGACCCGCTTGGACGAAGTGCCGCAGGTTATCAATATCATCAAGGGTGAAATGAGCTTCGTCGGGCCTCGTCCCGAGCGCCCGGAGCTGATCGCCGAACTGGAGAAGCAGATTCCCTTCTACCGCGAGAGGATGCTGGTCAAACCAGGGATCACCGGCGTGGATCAGACCTCGGGCGAGTACCACTCCCCCAGCTACGAGGATACTTTGAAGAAACTGCAATACGACCTCTTCTATATAAAGAACCGTTCGCTTTACCTCGATATCGCCATCCTGCTCAAGACCATCCGCACCGTTCTGTCGCGCGGCGGGAAATAAACGATTCAAAGCAACACATCGGCGGCCGGTAGCTATTCCTGCGTCATGCAAAATTTTGGACGATTTTTCCCTGCGGATCGTTTCGCTTCGGGAAAAATCACCCGACTAGCTTCGCTCAAACAGGATTTTTCCTCATCGCTCAACTAAAAATCGCTACAAATTTTGAAATCCTCGGAAATAACCACCGACCGCATAGACACCATGTAAGCCCAACATCAAAAACCCCTTCTGTCAAAGGGGTTTTTTGTTTTTTTCCGCCTTTACAAAATCATCTCAAAGATATAGATTAACAGGTAAGAAATTCAGGGGAGAATCATAATATAATTTATGCCCAAGAAAGCCCTCATCACCGGCATCACCGGACAGGACGGATCATATTTGGCCGAACTGCTCTTAAAGAAAGGCTATGAAGTGCACGGCATCATCCGCCGCGCCAGCGCCTTCAACACCGGACGCATCGACCATCTCTATCAAGACCCACATATCAACGGCGTTCGTCTCTTTTTGCACTACGGAGACCTGTCCGATGCCAGCAACATCAGTCGCCTCATCGAAATGATCCGCCCCGACGAGATCTACAACCTCGGGGCCCAAAGCCATGTACGCGTCTCCTTCGATATGCCGGAATACACTAGCGACATCACCGGTCTGGGGACCTTGCGCCTTCTGGACGCCATCCGCAAGAACAGCCAAGCCACCAAATTCTACCAAGCGTCGTCCAGCGAGATGTTCGGCAAAGCCGCCGAAATGCCCTTGAAAGAAAACTCCTCCTTCCATCCGCGCTCCCCTTACGGTTGCGCCAAGGTCTTCTCCTATTGGATCACCAAGAACTACCGCGAATCCTATGACATGTTCGCCTTGAACGGAATACTCTTCAATCACGAATCCCCGCGCCGCGGCGAAACTTTCGTCACCCGCAAGATCACCAGAGGCCTGGCGAGAATAAAGTTGGGTTTGGATAAAAAAATGTTCCTCGGAAACCTCGACGCCAAGCGCGATTGGGGACATGCCCGCGACTATGTCGAAGGCATGTGGATGATGCTGCAGCAACCCGAGGCCGACGATTATGTCCTAGCCATGGGCGAGACCCATTCAGTCCGCGAATTCGCCGAAGAGGCCGCCCGCTATTTCGACTACGACCTGGTCTGGCGCGGAGAGGGCTTGGGCGAAGAGGGATTGGACGCCAAGACCGGGCAGGTCATCGTCAAGATCGACCCCAAATATTTCCGTCCGGCCGAAGTCGATGTCCTTCTTGGCGATCCGACCAAGGCCAAGACCGAGCTCGGCTGGGAGCCAAAGACCGGATTCGAAGGCTTGGTGCGCGAGATGTGCGAGGCCGATTTCGCGGCCGAACTGAAAGGAACCGCCATATAAACTCAAATGTCATTCCCGCGAAAGCGGGAATCCAGGATTATGGATAAGACTTCTAAAATATATGTCGCCGGCCATCGCGGCCTTGTCGGCTCCGCCCTGGTGCGCGCCCTCAAGGCCCAAGGCTACGACAATCTGATACTTAAGACCAGACACGAGCTCAATCTCCTGGACCACGGCGCCGTGCGCGCCTTCTTCCAAAAGGAGAAGCCGGAGTTCGTATTTTTGGCCGCGGCCAAAGTCGGCGGCATCCTCAGCAACCGCAACCACCCGGCCGAGTTCATCTATGAGAACCTGACGGTCCAAAACCATGTCATTCACAATGCCTATACCGCCGGCACCAGAAAACTCCTCTTCCTCGGATCCTCCTGCATCTACCCCAAGCTGGCGCCGCAACCCATCAAAGAGGAATACCTTCTGTCCGGAACGCTCGAAGAGACCAACAGCGCCTATGCCGTGGCCAAAATCGCCGGCATCACTGCCTGCCAGGCCTACAACAGGCAATACGGTACGAATTTCATCTCCGTCATGCCGACCAACCTCTACGGCCCGAATGATAATTTCGATCTGAAAAAATCACATGTCTTGCCCGCCCTCCTGCGCAAATTCCACGAAGCCAAAGCCAAAGGCGAACCCCAAGTCGAGGTCTGGGGCACAGGCAGCGCCAAGCGCGAGTTCCTGCATGTGGACGACCTGGCCGATGCCTGCATCTTCCTGATGAAGAATTACAACGACGACAAGATAATCAACATCGGCACCGGCGAGGACGTCTCCATCAAAGAGGCGGCCGAAGCCATCAAGGAGGTCGTCGGCTACGAAGGCAAGATCTTCTGGGACAGCTCCAAACCCGACGGCACGCCAAGAAAATTGCTCGATGTCTCCAAGATAAACGGCATGGGCTGGAAGCACAAGATAGATTTCCGCGACGGACTCAGGTCGTATTACGAATGGTATCTGGCCAACAAGACATAAATAAAACCGCCCCGGCAAAAGGGCGGTTTTATAC
>CAZPAK010000080.1:3260-3554 GCA_964584605.1 uncultured Gammaproteobacteria bacterium | reverse complement strand
CAATAATGTTGATGCGATCAACGCCCAGACCAAGAAATTCCTGGAAAATCCATATATCAAGACCGCGACCGTGGACTCCGGTTCGATAACCGGTGAGAAAGGCAAGACCACAGTTTCCTTCGAGCTTGTCTTCGCCTTGAATCCGGAGATATTCTTAAAGAAAAAATAAAATGAAAGAAGAGGATTTATTGCCAGGAGAGAAAGAGCAGGCCATGAGGCAGCGGCAAATGCTCAAAAAGACCCTCAATAAGATGTTGAGCGATTATTTCGTTTTTTTCATCGTCGGCGTCGTTG
>CAZPAK010000080.1:0-3250 GCA_964584605.1 uncultured Gammaproteobacteria bacterium | reverse complement strand
TTCCGCCAGTTCGGTGGCCGGAGGAGAAACGGGAGTTTCGGCTTTTTTTTCCTCCTCAAGCCGAAATATGATCAGACTAAGCAATTCATAAGTGTGATAAATAAGCAGGAAGAGGCCGACTTCGAGAGCAAGAAGAATGAATTGCAGAAGATAAAGGACCTTCTGCAGGCCTATAAGGACATCGAGGAAAATTATAAAAAGAAAATCAATTCCATCGTGCCTTATCGCGAGAACAAAGAGGAGATATTCTCAGAAATAAATTATCTGGTAACTCGCAACGGCCTATTGCTCCAATCGGTCAATTTGAGCGAGGGGGGAGGCTATGATATTTCCGACAGCTTGTCTTTGGGCGGAAAGGATTACCTGGCCAGCGGAGAGATGAAGAAGGTGACGATAAGTTTCGGGGTTCGCGGAACCGATTATGAGGTCTTTAAGAATTTTTTGTCGGCCATAGAGAACAATCTGCCGATTTTGGATGTGGTGAGTCTAAGCTTTGACCCCAATAACAAGGTCTCTAATTTTTTGATAGATACTTATTATATTCCAACATCTCCCAAGGGGTCTTAAAGCTATGATGACTATTTCTCGCAATAAACAATTGGCGATTTACGCTTTTTTGGCGATTTTTGGGGTTTTGTTTTTCATTTATTTCTTTCGTCAAGCCTCAGTGGCTGAGTTCGTCGGGTCGGATGTTGAAGTCACCGGTCAAGCCAAGAAAGTTCCGCTCGATGTCAAGATAGACGCTGAACTCTTCGAGTCGGATAAATTTAGGAATTTGCGTTTCGATAAGCTTCCGGCGGTCAATTTTCCGGTCGGCAAAAGGAATCCCTTCGAGTCTTATTAAACTCCTGTCCGCCGCAAGCGTTGGCATCACTTATTTCATTTTTTCATGTCAGACGAGAGAGAAACTCAATTTTTGGATTTGCTGATCAGCAAAGGCGTGATCAGCCAGCAAAAGCTGGAAGAGATAAAACAGATGGCCGCCGTCTCCAAAAAGAGAGTGGAGGATGTTTTAATTGAGCAAAAAATAATCAATGCCGAGAAGATAGTCGAAATCAAGGCTGAGGTCTTCGGCATCGCCTATAAGAATACCAGCGACATGCTCATCGCCGAGGACGCTTTGAATGTCATTCCTTTCGAGGTGGCTCAGAATTACAAGATAGCTTGTTTTGAAAAAAGCGGTTCCAGGATAAAGATGGGATTGGTCGACCCTTTCAACTCCAAGGCCATTGAGGCTGTCAACTTTTTGGCCCAAGAGCAGGGTCTTGAAGTCGAGTATTACTTGATCTCCGAAGACAATCTTAACAACCTCTTTGCCCAGCACCGTAATCTGGAAAAGGAGATTTCGACGGCTTTGGAGACCAAGGCCAGAGAAGGCACCGATACAGCCGAGATTATGGAAGAGGATGCTAATCAGGATTTGAGCATCGAAGAGAATGTCTCTACCGCGCCGGTGGCCAGAATAGTTTCAGTCATCATCCGCCACGCGGTCGAGGAAAAGGCTTCCGATATACATATTGAGCCGATGTCCAGAGAGACCCGCGTAAGATATCGAGTCGATGGCATTTTGCGAACTTCATTGATATTGCCTAAAAGCATCCATCCGGCGGTCATCTCCAGGATAAAGGTGTTGTCAAAATTGAAGTTGGATGAGACCAGGGTGCCTCAAGATGGCCGCATCCGCTTGATGATAAACAAGAAGGAGATCGATTTTCGTATTTCCGTCATGCCTTTGATGGGTGAGGAGAAAGTGGTTATGAGAATCTTGGATTTAGGCAGGGGAATACCTCTGCTTGAGGATTTGGGGTTCAGTCATAGGTCGCTTAGTGTCATTAAGGAGAATATAACCAAGACTTTCGGACTCTTCTTGATCACCGGACCGACAGGATCGGGAAAATCAACCACTTTGGCATCAGTCCTTAATTTGCTCAATGACGAGAAGGTTAATATCGTGACCCTGGAGGATCCAGTCGAATATTATGTCAAAGGCGCCAATCAATCGCAGATCAGACCAAGCATCGGCTATACTTTTGCCAACGGTCTTCGTTCCATTTTGCGCCAAGACCCGGACATAGTCATGGTGGGAGAAATCCGCGACAATGAAACGGCCGAATTATGCATTCATGCCGGTTTGACCGGACACTTCGTCCTGTCGACTCTGCACACTAACAACGCCGTCGATGTCGTTCCTCGCTTGTTGGATATGAAGGTGGAGCCGTTTCTTTTGGCCTCGACTTTGAACACGGTGGTGGCCCAGCGTTTGGCCAGGAGGATCTGCTCCAATTGCAAGCGTCGCTCCAAAGTGACCCCTGAATTGTTGGAAAAGATAAAATCCGATATGCGCGGCATACCTCAATATATGATCAAAGAGCGCCTCAAGGGAGTAGAGACTGTGGACGACTTGACGGAAGATATGTTCTACGAAGGCGGCGGTTGCCCGCACTGCAAGAACACCGGCTACAGCGGCCGCGTAGCCATAGTCGAAGTGGTCGATGTGAACGACAAGGTGCGGGAAATGATCATGAACCCGAAAGCCCTTTTGACGGATGAGGCGATTCGCCAGAATCAAGACTATATTTCGATGAAAGAGGATGGATATATCAAGGTCCTTCAAGGCTTCACGACCATTCAAGAGGTTTTGAGGGTCATTCAAGACTAATGCCGGAAGATCAAGAGAAAATCAGCGCGTCCAAGGAAGACCGAGTTAGAGTTTTATTATTGGAGGACGATCCGTATTTCATGGAGTTCTACCGTGAACGATTGAAACGAGCCGGCTTCGAGGTCTTTACGGAGGATGATGAGGACGAAGGCATGGACTTGGCCTTGTCTTGCCATCCTCAGGTGATAGTTTTGGATATCAGCTTGCCCAAGGACGACGACTTTTGTTTTTTGTCGGACATAAAGAAGTATCCGGAATTGGCCGGTGTTCCGGTCGTGATCCTGACCGACTTGAGAGACGATGAGAGCCGCAACAAAGGATTGTCCATGGGTGCCAAGGATTACTTGGTCAGGGATGACTTGAGTTTCGATGGTATAGCGGAAAGAGTCCGTGCGGCCGCTTTGAATAATAAATAAAATTCGAACTTATATGGATTCACCAGTTGATTTTTTCAAAAGATTGTTGTTGGATGTGGCCAAAAAGAACGCTTCCAGCTTGCATTTGGTGGTAGGCAGTTCGCCTCTTTTCAAAGTCAATGGCCGCTTCGTCTCCGAGATGGAGGAGTTGGTCTTGAAGAAGGAGGATTTAGAC
>CAZPAK010000079.1:0-3567 GCA_964584605.1 uncultured Gammaproteobacteria bacterium | reverse complement strand
ATTTCGGCATTTCGCCGGTCGAGGCCATGGCCTGCGGTTGTCCGGTGATTGCCTATCGCAAGGGCGGGGCCACCGAGACGATGATCGACGGCCGAACCGGCATATTCTTCGACGAACAGAAGAAGGAGACCATCATCGCCGCCATCAAGGCCTTCCGTCGCCAGGATTTCGATGAAAAGGAGGTCCGCTCCCAAGCCGAAAAATTCAGCACCGCCGAGTTCAAGAGAAAAATGAAAGAGTTCATAGATTCCGAATATCTCAAGTTCAAAAAAGCATAAGATCGTCTTTGATGATTTTGAAATTCAGTCTTTTGAGATCGTTTCGAAATTCAAAATTGATAATTTGAAATTCCACCATGCGTATCGGCATCGACATCAGGACTTTGATGGATAAGCAATATTCGGGCGTGTCTTGGTACACGTTCGATTTGTTAACCGAGATATTGCGCCAGGATGAAGTTAATGATTATACATTGTTCTATAATTCCGGACATGATATATCCGGCAGAATGCCGGCTTTCGGCAAGAAAATAATCTCTACTCGATATCCGAACAAATTCTTCAATTATTTTTTGCAAAAAACAGCTCGCCGGCCGAAGTTGGACGAGTTGTGCGGGCGAGTCGATGTCTTTTGGCAGCCGCACATCAATTTTTCGTCCTTTTCCGCGGGGACAAAAGTAATCTTGACGGTCCACGACCTCTCATTCCTGGTCTTCCCCGAGTTCTTCTCTTGGCGAAAAGGAGTCTGGCATTCTTTCATGGGGCTTAAAAGGCTCATAGACAGAGCCGATGTGATCGTGGCCATATCCGAAAGCACCAAAAAGGATATGATCCGTTTTTTCCCCAAGGCTAAAGATAAAATAAAAGTCATCTATTCAGGCTGCGGTCCGGAGTTTTTGAAAATACCAAGGCAAGACGCCAAACTTTTGGAAATAAAGAAAAAATACAGCCTGGGTGATAATTTTGTTTTGAGCATTGGCACCACCGAACCGCGAAAGAATGCCGCCGGCCTTATAAAAGCCTTTGACAAGGCTGACCTGGACGGCTGGCAACTGGTCTTGGCCGGGGCCAGCGGCTGGAAGAATGGCTTGTTCCACAAAGCCCTCAAAGAGGCCAAGAATAAGGATAATATAAAATTATTGGGTTATATCGACAAAGAGGATAGGCCGTATCTTTATAATTTGGCCGGCATCTTCGCTTATCCTTCTTTCTATGAAGGTTTCGGCTTGCCGGTCTTAGAGGCCATGGCCTGCGGCACGCCGGTCATCACCAGCGCGGTATCGTCTTTGCCGGAAATAACCGGCGATTCAGCCTTGCTTGTCAGTCCGGATAATGAAGAAGACCTGGTCATAGCCTTAAAACAGCTGGCTTCAAGCCAAGAATTGAGAAATTATCATTCAACCAAAGGTTTGGAGCGAGCCAAAAAATTCAGCTGGCAAAGGACGGCGGAGGAATATCTGGCAATTTTTAATTACGAATTACAAATTACGAATTCAAAAAAAAGAGATTATGTCAAAAATTATTAAAAAATCCGTAATCCGTAATTCTAAATTCGTAATTCGTCCCCGGGTCGCCGTTGCCATGTCCGGCGGAGTGGATTCTTCCAGCGTCGCCAGGATTCTGCGCGACAAGGGTTGTGATTGCATCGGCATCTTCATGCGATTGGGCATTGAGCGCGGCTGCTGCGACGAGGCCGCGGCCAGGAGGGTTTGCAACAAGCTGGGAATCAAATTCTACCCCTTGGACGTGCGGACGAGATTCAAGAGAGAGGTCAAGGATTATTTTTTGAAGGCCTACGAAAAAGGCGTCACCCCCAATCCTTGCGTGGCCTGCAACAAGTTCATCAAATTCGGGGAGCTTCTGAAGAAGGCCGAGAGTTTGGGCTGCGACTATCTGGCCACCGGGCATTACATCAAGCTTAAAAAAGTCGGCAAGACCTTCAGGCTCTACAAGGCCAAGGACCAGTCCAAGGATCAGTCTTATTTTCTCTATAACCTGACGCAAAAAGACCTGGGCAAGATACTTTTCCCCCTCGGCGACTATTTCAAGGAGAGATTGAAGGCGCGGGCCGCCAAGGACGATTTGCCGTATTTGAAGGAGGAGTCGCAGGACATCTGTTTTTTGGCCGGAGAGCATAACGACTTTTTGAAGAAGAATATGAAGCTCAAAAAGGGCTTGATAAAGACCCTGGACGGCGAGATCGTCGGTCAGCACCAAGGCTTGCCACTCTACACCATCGGTCAAAGGAAGGGTGTCGAGATCGGCGGCAAGGGGCCGTATTACGTCGTGAGGGGCGATAAAAAGGACAATGTGCTGTATGTGACCAACAAAGCCGACGACGAGAATCTTTATGAAGGGTCGCTCGAGGCGGAAAAGGTCAATTGGCTGTCCGGCCAAGCCCCGAAGTTTCCGTTCAAATGTTCAGCGGTCATCCGTTATCGCCATCGTCCGGTCGACTGCGTCATCAAGTCTGCGAAGGGTGGAGGAGTGTCGGTCTCTTTTTCAGAGAACCAAAGGGCTGTCACGCCCGGCCAAAGCGTGGTCTTCTATAAGGGGGACGAGCTTTTGGGTGGGGGTATCATAAAATGATAGGATATTGACAAAAAGTCAAAAAAGGACTTTAATTAAGGAATTGTTCAAAGAACTTTGAAAACCAAACATTGAAAAGAGGTTGAAATGCGAACGAATAATTCTGGTACGCGCTGGCTGCTTTTTGTCTTTTTTTGCGTTCTCTCATCCTGTCAAGCCAGGGGAGAGCCTCCTTCTGTCGTGGTTTGGGACAAGCCATTCATGACGCCGGCGGAAGCCGAGAGTATAGGCAGATTCGAGGTTGCGATCGTCGATGTCGAGAATGCCGCCAACAATCCGGAATTGCTCAGTTTGATGAAGATGATGAACCCGAAGATAGTGCTCATAGCGAGCATAAATCTGACCGGCACTAAAATGCCCATAGGTTCATTTCGGCCCATACAAAGGGAGCTGATCGGGAGAATAAACGCATCAAAGGCCGATTTTTGGCTGAAGGATGCGGCGGGCGAGCCGGTCTATGACCCCCGAGAGGGGGGTGTATATGTTTTCAATGTCAGCGCAGACTCTCCTCTGAACCGAAAACATTCCGGATACATCGATTTTGCGGCTGATTTCTACACTTCTATAATTTTTTCCGGCGGCGCCTGGAGCGGTTTCAAGATAGAGGATTCCTGGAATAGGGTTATTGAAGAGGCTGTCAGCGGCAGATACGCCAAAGAATTTGGCGTCGGAGGACAAGATTCCAACATTGATGCCGATGCCGACGGGCAACCTGACGACATCGTCAAATTGGTCATGGCCTGGAGAAAGGGCGTCGAAGATTTCATCGAATTGATGAAAGCCAAGAACGGCCAATCCTTCGTAGCTATAAAATAGCTTTTTCAATGGTTTGGCCGATCTCAAATCGTCAAGCGGCGATTTGAGGTGGGGAACAGACGACATCTGTTCCTTTTTTATTTAAAATAAGGCAAAATAACTTTAAAAGGAGTGGACGCTCAAAGCTGTTGACTTTTTTTCGTATGTATATTAAATTATATAT
>CAZPAK010000078.1:0-3569 GCA_964584605.1 uncultured Gammaproteobacteria bacterium | reverse complement strand
ATTGATAATCTGCGACGGGCTTGGGCACCGCGAGGACGAAAGCCACAATGCCGTCGCCGCGGCCGATACGCCGAATTTGGATAAGTATTGGCAGGAATGCCCGCACGCTTTATTGGCGGCTTCGGGCGAGGCCATTGGTCTGCCAGAAGGACAGATGGGCACTTCCGAGGCCAATCATTTGGTGATGGGTTCCGGCCGTGTCGTCTATCAGAATTTGGTGAAGATCAATCGCGCCATTAAGACCGGTGAGCTGTCGGCCAACCCGGCGCTTGTCGAAGCCTTTGAGCATGTCAAAGCGCATAAGAGCGTTTTGCATATCAAGGGCATTTTGGGCCCGGGCGGAGTGCATGGCCACAGCGATCACATCAAGGGCTTGGTCACGGCGGCCAGGAAAGCCGGCGTCAATAATATACTTCTACATCTTTTCACCGACGGCCGCGACACCGCGCCCAAGAGCGCCTTGGAATATATCGCCGACTTGGAGCTGTTCTTGGAGAATGAGGGTGCGGGCAGGATCGCTTCCATCGGCGGGCGTTATTTCGGCATGGATCGCGACAATAATATGGACAGGATCGAGAAGCATTTCAAGATAATGACTTCGACCGAAGGACCTAAATATCCGACAGCCGCTCAGGTCATCGAAGCCGCCTATAAGGCCGATTCCACCGATGAATTCGTCGAGCCGGCTCTGGTCGAGATCGGTCCGGGCGAGTATTCTTGCATCCAGGCCAACGATGCCGTCGTCTTCGCTAATTTCCGTTCTGATCGCGCCAAACAGATGGCCGGTCGCTTCGCTAAGAGCGGCATCGACAATCTCAAATATGTGACCATGACCAAATATGATGACGAGCTCGATGTGCGCGTGGCCTTCCCGCCGGAGGAGATCACCAATACTTTGAGCGAGGTCGTCTCCAAGGCCGGCAAGAAGCAGCTCAAGGTCACCGAGACCGAGAAGTTCACTCATCTAACTTTTTTCTTCAATGCCCAGCGCTACGAACCGGAGTCCGGCGAGGACAGAATATTGATCGACAGCAATAAGGATGTTAAAACTCATGACGAGAAACCGGAGATGAAGGTCTTCGAGATCACTGCCGAATTGGAGAAGGCCATGACCGAGGGCAAGCATGAGTTCATCGCCACCAATTTGGTGAATTGCGACATGGTCGGACACTCGGGCAATTTCGACGCCATCGTCAAAGGCGTGGAGGCCGTCGATCAGGCCTTGGGTCGTATCATCAAAGCGGCGCGAAAGAACGGCTACGAGGCCATCATCACCGCTGACCACGGTAACGCCGAGCATACTTTCGATTCCGATGGCGGCCAGCCGATGACTTCGCACACGCTCAATCCGGTGCCTTTTATTCTTATTTCCGAGCGTTTCAAAGCCCTGAACAAGCAAGAGGGTTCATTGGCCGATGTGGCGCCGACCATCTTGAAAATGATGGATTTGTCGATTCCTTCGGAAATGACAGGGGAGGTTTTGCTTGCCTCTTGACAAAGTCATAAAAATTGGCTAATATATAATAATGATAAATAGAAAACCGCGGCCTTTCTAGGGGTCGCGGTTTTAATCCCGTTAAAAAGAATGTCATGCCGATGAAGGTCGGCATCTATTTTGAACAGAATTCACGAAAATAGCTGTTTAAAAATATTTTTACGTTGTCTTGAGCGATTTGTAAATTCGTAGTGATTTTATTTAAAATCGCCCAGAATTTACCATGAGCGAAAGGCAATGGAAAAATATTTGTCATCCCTGTTTTAGAGACGATTAGATTCCGGCCTTCGCCGGAATGACATTACAAAAGAACTATGGAAATACGCAACATCGCCATCATCGCTCACGTCGATCATGGTAAAACAACTTTGACTGACGCCTTGATGCGCCAGACCAAAATGGTCGACGATAACATTAGCATGGATTCCAACGCTTTGGAAAAGGAGCGCGGTATCACCATTTATTCTAAAAATACTTCAGTATTATATAAGGATACCAAGATTAATATCGTCGATACTCCCGGCCACGCCGACTTCTCTTCCGAGGTTGAGCGCATTTTGCGTTCCATCGACTGCGTCCTTTTGTTGGTTGATGCTCAGGAAGGCCCCATGCCTCAGACTAAATTCGTTTTGAAGAAATCTTTAGAGCTTGGTCTTAAGCCGATTGTTGTTATTAATAAAATTGATAAGCCGGCTGCCGATCCAAAGAAGTGCGAAGAGGATATTTTTGAACTCTTCTTTAATTTGGGCGCCACCGAAGAGCAGCTCAATTTTCCCATAATCTATGCCATCGGCCGCCTCGGCATCGCCAAGCGTAAGCTCGAGGACGAATCTTCCGACTTGACCCCGCTCTTGGACATGGTCATGGAAAAAGTCCCGCCGGCCTCCGATCCGGCGAAGACCGAAAAGCCATTGCTCGCCCAGGTTTTTAATTTGGGCTATGACAATTTCTTGGGCCGCTTCGCCATTACCCGCATTTACGAGGGCAAGATAAAGCCGGGACAGGATGTCATTGTCAAAGAGGGTAACGGCAAGACCTATAAGGGCCGCACCACCAAAGTCTTCACCTTTTACGGCCCCAAACGCGAAGAGATCGCCGAGGCCGGTTCCGGCGACATCGTCATGATTGCCGGCTTGCCTGAGATTTTCATTGGCGATACTATCTGCCAAAGCGAGGATCAGCCGTCTATGCCGGCTATTTCTATCGATGAACCGACCATCTCTTTGAATTTTTTAATCAATAATTCCCCGTTCGGCGGACGCGACGGCAAGTTCGTCACCAATCGCCAGTTAAAAGAGCGCTTGGAGAAGGAGCTTGAGGTCAATGTCGGCCTCAAGATCGATTTTTCCAACGGTGATTTTTACAAGGTCTTTGGCCGCGGCGAATTGCACATCGAAATACTTTTGGAAAATATGCGCCGCGAGGGCTATGAAGTGCAGGTTTCTCAGCCGCAGGTCATTATTAAAGAAGAGAATGGCGTGAAGGTCGAGCCTTTCGAGGAGGTCATCATCGACGTGCCGGAGAGCATGGCCGGTTCGGTCATCGACAAGCTCTCTCGCCGCAAGGGATTGATGCAGGATATCAAGAACCATAATGGTCAGACTCGCATCGTTTTCGAGGTCCCGACTCGCGGCATCCTCGGCTATCGCGGCGAATTCATCGTCGACACTCGCGGCGAGGGTATCATGTGCTCTCGTGTCATCGGTTTCAAGCCGCATGTCGGCGAGATCGATAAGCATGATGTCGGATCCATGGTCTCCGGCGTCACCGGCAAAGCCACCGGCTTCGATCTGTGGAATCTGCAGAACAGAGGGGTCATATACATCCAGCCCGGCACCGAGATCTATGAGGGCATGGTCATCGGCGATGTGTCCAAGGGCGGCGAGCTGATTGTCCAGGCAACTGCCGATGGGGCGGTGACATCCGCCAGTGGTGAGATTCTTCCCCATCTGGAGCTGGATGTCTCGCCGGCTGTCACGGCGGCCACGGCTCGCCAGACGGCACTGGCGCTGGTGGCCGGGCAATATCACCTGCCTGCCGAGTCTCTCACCGCCAGCGACGCATCACTCTGGAT
>CAZPAK010000077.1:0-3573 GCA_964584605.1 uncultured Gammaproteobacteria bacterium | reverse complement strand
CTTTTAGCGCTGAAAAAATAATAAATTATTTGAATGGGTTTGTCAAACTAAACATTGCTATGTCCAAAAGGGATTCGCTTGTAATGACAAAGACGGTACAGGGAAAACTGGATTACCGCTTTCGCAGGAATGACAAGCTGCTAATTACCAATCTTATTACTTGTCATTTCGAACCGAAGTGTAAACAAGGTGAGAAATCGCTTTCGCCCTGAATAATGGCTTTGTTGCACGGGAAAGGGATTCCTCGACTCCGCTTCGCTCCGCTCGGAATGACAAATAGAAGAAGATACTACCAACTACCAACTACCAACTACCCGACCACCTTGCCGCCGAAAGTTTTGAGCAAATTACTCATGACATCATTGGCCGGAGCCGCCGAACCCTCGGAAGGGATCGGGACATCAGCCGGAGCAGAAGGTGTTTCGACGACGGCCGGCGAACCAGTCTCCGTGCCGCCGCTGGCAGAGGAGCCGTTCCCCCCCTCTATCTCCATATTTTCATCAATGACAGCCTCAAAATAAAGATCGGCGCCATACACCTCCTTCAAAGTGTTCTGAATCACTTCCTTCATCTTCGCCTCATTGACCCTTTCTTGATGGAACTTGTATTTGAACGCCAAACAAACCTTTGACCCGTCCACGCCGCGAGGCTGGCAAGTGCGCAATATGAAGGACAATGAATGATTGTTCTTTTTGATCTTGGCCAGAAACTCGCTCCAACGACCAGAAAGGTCTGAGGCATCGACGGAAGCGACGCCAATCGAAGCCGGAGCTGACGCGACATTGTTGATTGAGGTCGAAGGAACAGGTGGAGTTTGAGCAGGGGTCGGACCCTGGCCGGATGAACCGGACAAAGAGGATGGGGATGTCGGAGGAAAATTGCGCGGCGGCAAAGCGGCCGGAGTGGCACTTCTGATATTAGTCGAAGCGTCCAGACAAAGCTCGGCGATTGCCATCTCTAAAGGCAGTTGGGTGATGAAAGAACCCTTCATCTCCGCCTTAGCCTCGATGACCTTCTCCAAAATGGCCGTTATCTTCTCAACCGGCATGTCCTTCTTCAAGTCATTCACTTTCATCTCGTAGGTCTCGCCTATATCCAGACCAAGCCTCTCGCCCAAAGCCGGGTTTATCTTGTGTATCATTATCTTGCGCAAGAGCTCTATCATGTCCAGGGAGAACTTCTCCAGATCGACGCCATCGTCCAAGAGCTTATTGACCAAAGCAATGCCGGAAGAAGCATCTTTCTTCACCAAGCACTCGATTAGCTTCACTATCTCTCCGATGGCCGAGCGCGGAATGACCAAGTCGGCCTCCTCCTTCGTTATCTCTTGTCCTCCGATGGCCACCAACTGCCCCAAAAGACTTTCGGCGTCGCGCATATGCCCCTCGGACTGGCGAGCCACGGCTTCCAATATCACCTTATCGACTTTTATGCCTTCCTTGCGGACGATATGGGTCAATTTTTTGACGATGTCCAGCATTCCGATCCTTTTGAAATCGAATCTTTCGCAGCGGGAGATTATGGTCGCAGGAACCTTGTGAGTCTCAGTGGTGCACAATATGAAAACAACTCTTTGCGGCGGCTCCTCCAAGACTTTGAGCAAAGCATTGAAGGCCGAGATGGAAAGCATATGGACCTCGTCGATGATGAAGACTTTGTATTTGGATTTGGACGGCGACACGCGAGCCGAAGCAATGACATTCTCGCGAACATTGTCAACGCCGGTATTGGAGGCGGCATCGATCTCGACGATGTCCAAAGCCCTGTTTATGCTTATCTCCTGACATGATTCACATTTGTCGCAAGGCTCGAATTCCCCATCCTTCCTATTGAGGCAATTGACTGATTTGGACAAAAGCCGGGCGAAGGTCGTTTTTCCGACAGCCCGAGGACCGCAAAAGAGATAGGCATGGGCAAGCTTGCCTGTGGCCAATTCGCTTTGGATGGTAAGTTTGATGTGATTTTGCCCTACAGCCTCGGCAAAGGTCTGGGGACGATATTTCCTGTATAGAGTGGCCATTTGAGGTCAATTAAAAATTACAAATTACTGATAAAATATTTTTTGTAATTTGATAATTCGTGCGCTTTAGAGCTCCTTGTTCGTTCATTATGCAAAACCGATCACTTATTCCTAATAACATTCTCGACCGCCCCCCACTGACTGTCTCCGGAGACAGGGACCAATATCACCGCCTTATCGCCAGGATTACCTTTGAAATAAGTTATGCTGGCCGTCAAAACCTTCCATTTGCGCTGGTCGCCCAAGACCAAGAAATTACCCTCCCCATCTTTTTCCAACTGGCCGATTATCCTGCGGCGCTCCACCGGCTTGGTCTGCTTGTAGACGAAAGCTCCACGATCGGTGATGGTCAATTTGAGCATATCGCCCTCGACCAATTTCGACTTCGAGGCGTAATTAGCTGGAATGCTGTATTCTTTTCCGTCCGGACCAATCATGCTCTGACCGTCGAAGACGCCTTCTACGACATTGGCTGCGGCATCGACTTGATTGTCCATGCCATCGACAGCTTCGGAAATGCCTATTCTGGCCTCATCCTCAGGAGATATCAACCCCCCGAACAAAGCGATAAGCCTTTCGTTATTATCACGAATATTCTCTAAAATCTTCTTGGCCAACGCTATCTTGCTCTTACTGATCACAACACCGCCATTATCATCTTTTCCAGCCAAAACATCGTCTTCATCCTCCTCGTCATAATCCATACCCTCCTCCTCATCATCTTCATCTTCTTGGGCCTCTTCATCCGTATTTTGCTTATTTCGGCCATTATCATCGCCCAAATCTTCCTCCTCATGAAAACCGTATTCCTCCAAATCTTCATCGTCTCCAATGATTGAGCTTGGGCTTTTTGGTCTAAAAATACCCATATTTTTGTTTTATTTAGTTTATTTTTGTTTGTATCGCTTTGATATATAAATGATATACGAAAAAAGACTTTTTATCAAGAAAAAAAGAATGCCTTCTTACCAAGCGGCAAGAAGGCATATTCGGAAAGAACAGGCGGCTAGTTGGCCCAAACGGCGCAAGCGCAGGTCAGATCGACCCATTCGATCCTCAATTGGTCATAGGGAACGACATTCGCCGGAGTAAAAAGGACCTTGCCACCATACTCAGAAGGATCCTTTCGCAAATCATCGTCGATGGTTCTGACAAAGAACATTTTTTCGCCACTGCTTTTTGTCGTCCCCAAACGAAGCACCATCGGGGTCTGGGGATGGTTCCGCTTTCTCTTGCTGACGCTATTCTGCCTGACGCTGGCTGACGGAACGGTCAAAACCGAACCCTCTTTCAATTCGAACAGACCTTCCATCAAAAACCTCCGTTCATTTTAAGTTGAGTTTCAAAAACAAAAAAGCGACAGAAAATATATTATCCTGGCGCTTTTAAAGTGTCAATATCAGAAGAAAGTCAAACGCTTGTTGATCTCGGCCTCGATCAAATTCCTGTCCTGGCCGTATTTCAATCGCGACAGAGCCTTGATCTTCTCGGGCAATCCCGGCATCTTCGCCGCTCCGGCCGGAGGCCACTCGGCCGTCCGCATAGAGAATGGG
>CAZPAK010000076.1:0-3584 GCA_964584605.1 uncultured Gammaproteobacteria bacterium | reverse complement strand
TATGGCAACGGCGTGCCGGTGCTTTCGGCCGCCAATTTGGTCGAAAACGAGCCCTTCGTCTTCTGTTTTGGCGACGATTTGGTGAGGTCGAAGACTTCTTTCACCAAGTCGATGGTCGAAGAATACGAGAGGATCGGCAAGCCGATCATGGCCGTCCAGGAAGTGCCGACCGAAGAAGTCAGCCGCTATGGCATCGTCGAATTGGCCGAGGGATCGAACCGAATAGGCAGGATAGTCGAAAAGCCGTCTCCGGAAGAGACTGCTTCCCGCTTGGCCGATTTCGGGCGCATGGTTTTGAATCAGGAGATAATCGACGAATTGAAGGATACACCCTTGGGCAAAAGCGGAGAGCTGTGGCTGATAGACGCCATCGAAAGGCACATTCAAAAAGGCGGTGAAGTCTATGCCAAGAAAGTGGAGGAGGGCGAGTGGCTGACGACAGGAGACCCTTGGAATTATTTGAAGGCCAATTTGAAATACGCCATGGACAGGGAGGATTTGAGGGATGATTTGGTGGCTTTTTGCCGTAAGAACATTTGCCTCGATTGAGATAAGGATCGTTCGATGAAAACAAAAACCTCCGAAGCCAGCTTCGGAGGTTTTTTGTCGGCTATTTGATGTTCAGTTTGTACAAGCCTTCTTGATTGCCTATTTTGCCGGTGAAATAAAGAGTGTTCTCGTTCTCTGAAAGGAAGGGGTAGGATATCTTTTCCAGCTTGAGGAACTCCGTGACCTGTAATTTTTCATCGCCCTTGTCCCAGGTGAGCACCCTGAGGCTGTTTTCGGTGTAGAAAAAGACATAGTTGTCGCTTTTGGTCTTGAGTATACCCTTCAGCGGCTCGCTCCAGCGCAGAAGCAGGCGGCGGGAATCGTTCTCAAGGTCCATCATCCATATCTCCGAGTCATTGGCGAAAAACAGTTTTTTCGGCCCAAGCCATTGGAAATATTTCGCGTTGTTGATGGCTTCCAGGAGCGGGTTGATTTGAGAATCCGGGTCTATCAGATAGAGGATGCGGTATTTGGCGTCATAGAGATTTATGAGACCGTTGCCCTCTTTCAAAAAAGTGTATCCATCCGAAGGCGGCAGGTCGATTTCCTTTTCTACTTTTTTATTGTTCAAGGAGTAGCTTTTCAATTTGGCTGAAAATCCGCTTTTGACCGCGTAGAAGACGCGGTCGCGCTTGGGCAGATAGTCCAAAATGTCCTCTTTTTCGGCGATGACCGATGATATGCGCCTGTTCAGATCGAAGAGATTCAAGGAATCCCTATATTCATAGAACAATTCATTTGAGTTGTTGTCGGCCCATTTTATATCATTGATGTCGGCGCCAATCAATTTTTCCAGCCGCAGTTCGCGGTCTTTGTCTTTGAGATCGAGGATTTGGCCGCCAATTATCACTTTGCTATTGTCGGCCGACCAGATGGTCCTTTCGGATGAAGTCGGGATCGTTTCCGAACTTTCGTTTTTAAGGTCGAACAGCTCGTCGCCGATTATGGCCTTTTTCAGGTTGGGGGAAGGGAAGGCCCGATCGCCGGATGATTTTACCACCAGAATCGGCAGTTCCTTGCGGAATAGGTTGATATCGAGGACATGGGTTATCTGTCCGGGGTAAACGGTTATCCTTCTCTCCCATGGCCAATATCCGGCCATCTCCACCTTCAGATCGTAGGATCCGGGAAGAAGATTCTTTATTTTGGCCGGGGTCTTGATGGTATTCTTATCGGACAGTAATGAGATTCCCGGTGATTTTTGCTTTTTGCCATTGAGGAAGATGTCCGCGCCTTGCGGTTCGGAGTAGATTATGGTCATGCCGGTCTTCTGGACCATCAAAGGGGAGAAAGGGCGGTGCCAGTCTATCTGGTATCCGGAGGCATAAAGGATGACATAAGGAGTGATCACCAGGAAAGCGCCTATGAAAAGGAAGAACAGTATCTTTCTTTTTATTTTGGTCATAGATTAAGCGCAAGCGGAGGGGCAGTCTTCCACTTTCTTTATGTCGGCCCCCAAGGAGCTCAAGCGGCCGACGATATCCTCGTAGCCGCGCTCTATTTGATAGATGTTGTCGATCTCGGTCTTGCCCTTGGCCGCGATGGCCGCGATTATCAAGGCGATTCCGGCCCTCAGGTCCGGGCTGGTCAGCCGCCTTCCGTGCAGGGCGGCCTTTCCGTTGACGACGACGCGATGCGGGTCGCACATTATTATGTCTGCGCCCATCTGCGAGAGCAGGTCGGTATAGAGCAGTCTTCGGTCATAGATCGTCTCGAAGATTATGGAGGATCCCTTGGCTTGGGTCATCAAGACGGTATAAGGGGATTGCAAGTCGGTCGGGAAGCCGGGGTATTCGTGGGTCTTGACGCTGTACGGTTTGAATTCGGCGATCTCTTTGACCTTTATCCAGTCGGCTCCGACCTCGAAGGGGATGCCGGCGTGTTTGAATATCTCCAAAAGCGATTCCACATGCTCTGGGACGCATTTCTTGATGTTGATCTCGGAATGGGTGGTGGCGGCCAAGCACATGAAGGAGCCGGTCTCGATGCGATCGGGGATGATGTGGCATTCGGAGGCGAAGAGCCTTTCCACGCCTTCGATGCTCATGGTCGGAGTTCCGGCGCCCTGAATCTTGGCTCCATTTTCGTTGAGATAGTCGGCCAAAGCCTTTATCTCCGGTTCCATGGCGCAATTCTTGAGCAGAGTCGTGCCCGAGGCCAAGGTGGCGGCCATCATCAAGGATTCGGTGGCCGTGACCGAAACGACCGGGAAGAAGAACTGCCCGCCGGAAAGGCGTCCTTGAGCCTTTATGTCATAGAAGCCGCCTTCGACTTTGACTTCGGCTCCCAGGGCGGAGAATCCGTCCAGGAAGAGGTCTATGGGGCGCTCGCCGGCGCCGATGACGCAGCCGCCCGGGTGAGGGAAGCGCACATGCCCGAAGCGCGCCAAAAGCGGCGCTACGAACATTATCGAGGCGCGGAATTTGTTGGCGAAGGCCGGAGACAATTCCGTCTTGGCGATCTCTTTCGGGTCTATGGTCGCAACTCCTTTTTCGCTTCTTTCGACTTTGGCGCCGAGGTCGGCGATCAGGGACAGCGATTGTTTGACATCTTCGATGTCGGGCAAGTTCTTGATGGTCATCATTTCGGTAGAGAGCATGGCGGCCGGTATGACTTTGAGGGCGTGATTTTTGGCACCCTTGACCTCGATTTCGCCGTGAAGCTTGGCCGGTCCGTTGATGATGTATTTGGGCATTTTTATCAAATAAAAATTAAAAATTAAAAAAGATTTTTTATCTTGTACCATCATAACCTATCTTTTTTAAAAATTCAATCCCACTTGGCCAACATTAAATAAAAATTTTTATTTTGACAAAAACTTGGCCAAGTGGCGTAAAATGAGCCGATAAAAAGACAGAGGTTTGTCAATATTGATTATTGCGCCTATAAATGATACCATTTGATTTAAGGCTGATAAGCCGAAATAAGCAAGCTGCCTTCGAACAAGAACTTTTTTTGGTGTTTGCTCGATCAGGTGGTTTAAAAAAATATGTTAAATTGGCTTAAGGGTTTGTTCGGCGGAAAAAAATCTATTG
>CAZPAK010000075.1:0-3651 GCA_964584605.1 uncultured Gammaproteobacteria bacterium | reverse complement strand
CCTCTGTCCTGGTTATGATCAAACAGGGTTTATGGGTTTTTCGGCTATGCGACCGGCTACCAGGCCGACTATGCCATCATTCCAAGGCTTTCTGCCCTCAGGGCAAACCCCGATTATGATCCTTTCGTCCAGCTGCTTTTTGATCTGCTCCTCCACCTCCAAGACCACCTCCTCGGTTTCTTTCTGTCGGCGCTGATTCCTTTCGTCCAATTTAGCGGCCTCGGCCTCGGCAACCTCCTTCTCTTTCGTAGAGAGCAAATTGAAGGCGCCGCCGGCCGACCCCATTCTTCCGGAAGCGTTCAAGCGAGGGGCTATCTGAAAACCGATGTTCCAAGATTCCAGCCGCCTATCCTCTATCTTGGATTTCTTTATCAACTCTTTCAAGCCTATTCTCCTAGTATTATTCAAAACTTCCAAGCCTTTCTTCAAAAGAAGGCGGTTCTCGCCCAAAAGAGTGACGCAATCGGCCACTGTGCCGATGGCTACCAGATCCAAGACCCTATTGAGCATCTTTTCCTTTTGATCCTTATCCAATGTAGATCTTTCCACCAAGGCGCGCGCCAGCTTGAAGGCCACAGCCACGCCGGCCAGATATTTGAAGGGATATCTCTCGCTTTTGACATGAGGATCGATTATCAGGCAGGGCGGAAATTCGTCCGGCGATTCCGGCGGCTCGTGATGGTCGGTGACTATCACCTCCAGGCCTTTTTCCTTGGCATAGGCCACCTCGGCCTTATTGCGTATGCCGTTGTCGACCGTGATTATCAAAGAGGCTCCCTTGTTGGCGATTTTATCGATAGCGGCCTTATGCATGCCATAGCCCTCGCTGGACCTATCCGGGATATAAACGAAGCACTCCGCCTTCAGGGTGGAGAGTATCTCAAAGAGCAAGGCGGTGGAAGTGACGCCGTCGGCGTCATAATCGCCATAGATGCAAATCTTCTTTCTCGATTTTATGCTGTCTATCACCAAAGACACCGCCTCTTCCATGAAGCGGAAGACGAAGGGGTCGAAATTGTCCTCATAGCGGCCGGACATAAACAGTTCTATATCATCCCGATCCCTGATGCCTCGATTATAGAGAAGCTGCAAAACTATCCGGTCATATTCCGGATAACGCTTGAAGAAATCATCCCTGGCTTTGGGGTGAAGTTGCCAAATCTTGTTCATTTAAAGAATCAATAAGGAAGAGCCATCCAGGCAACCATGGAGAAGATGACCATCAAAGAGATGAAGACCCAAGCTATCTTGACGATGATTTTCTTTTTCATATCCCGTCCTTATAAAAATTATTTTTTAAGCAATTTGACGAATGTTTCCGGAGGGATGTCCACCGACCCCTTTCCGGCCTGCATCATCTTCTTCTTGCCCTCTTTCTGTTTCTTCAAAAGCTTCATCTTTCTGGACACATCTCCGCCATAGAGCTTGGCTGTCACATCCTTGCGCATGGCCGACAGCTGTTCGGCGGCTATGATCTTGCCGCCGATGGCGGCCTGAAGCTTGACCACGAACATCTGTTTGGGCAAAGAACCCTTCAATGTTTCGACTATCTCGCGCCCGCGGCGATAGGCCTCGTCCTCGTAAGCGATGACGGACAGGGCCTCGACCATCTCTTCGGCCACCAATATGTCCAAACGGACGACCTTGGCCGGTCGATAGTCCAAAAATTCGTAGTTGATGGAAGCGTAACCGGAACTGACACTCTTTATCTTATCATAGAAATCGGTCAGGATTGAGGCCATCGGCATCTGATAATGGATAATGACCCTTTTTTCATCGATATACTCGGTATTCTTGTATATCCCCCTTTTTTCTTGAGACAGATCCATCACTTTGCCGATATAGTCCTTAGGGACTACGATGTCCATGGTGACCCAGGGCTCTTCGATGTGATCGACCTCCCCCAAAGACGGAAGCTTCTGCGGCGACCTGGTTATAACCTCTTCAAGACTGCCGCGCTTATAGACTTTATAGGACACGCTCGGAACAGTGACTATCAAATCCAAATTGAATTCGCGCCTAAGCCTTTCCTGGAATATTTCCAAATGAAGCAAGCCTAAAAAGCCGCAGCGAAAACCGAAGCCAAGGGCCTCGGACCTCTCCGGCTCATAGATCAAAGAGGAATCATTCAGCTTGAGGCGATCCATGGCCTCGCGCAGGGCGGAAAAATCATTACCCTCTTTCGGAAACACTCCGGCAAAGACCATGGGTTTGGCCTTTTCATAGCCCTTGAGCGGTTCGATCTTGGCGAAATCGGCCAAAGTCGTGACCGTATCGCCGACGCCGCACTCCGAAACATTCTTAAAGCTGGTCACGATATAGCCGACCTCTCCGGCGGACAATCCGGAAGTCGGATGATAGTCCGGCTTGAAGACGCCGATGTCCAAGACTTCGCTCTCGGTCCGGCTGGAAAAAAGCTTGATTTTATCCCCTTTTTTCAGCGATCCGTCGATGACGCGAATATGCGCTACGACCCCTTTGTACTCATCATAGCTGGAATCAAAGATCAGCGCCCTGGTCGGCTTATTCTCGTCCCCGGTCGGGGCAGGTATCTTCTCAATGGCGGCCCTAAGGATGTCTTCGACGCCTTCACCGGTCTTGCCCGAAGCGAGCAATATTTCGCTCTCGTCACAACCGATCAAGTTGACTATCTCAGTCTTGGTGTTCGGAACATCGGCGGCCGGCAAGTCTATTTTGTTTATCACCGGTATGATGGCCAAATCCTCTTTAAGAGCCAAATACAGATTGGCCAAGGTCTGAGCCTGGATCCCTTGAGTGGCGTCTATCAGCAACACAGCACCCTCAACGGCGGCCAATGAACGAGAGACCTCGTAAGAAAAGTCCACATGGCCGGGGGTGTCGATCAAGTTCATCTCGTAGCCTTGATAATTCATGGTCACCGGCTTGAGCTTGATGGTTATGCCCCTCTCCCTTTCCAGATCCATCATATCCAAAAACTGCTCCTTCATGCGGCGCTTTTCGACGGTGCCGGTGATCTCCAAAAGGCGGTCGGAAAGAGTTGATTTTCCGTGATCGATATGGGCTATGATGCAAAAATTCCTGATATTCTTCATCTTGGCTATAAATAAAACGGGCATCTTGCCCTTTAGCTTCTAATATTAAACAATTCAACCCAATCAGTCAAACCATTTAGCAATTGGCGGCTGACGATCGGAAATCGGCAAATAGCCTGACTGCCAATTGCCAATTTCTAACTGCCATTTGCCGACTAGACCTCTTCCATATTTACCACCCTTCTCCGATTGGAGAGCTTGATCAAGCGGCTCTTGATAGAAGAACAAAAGCTCATCATCTCCTCGCTGCGCAAAGCATAGCATATCAAAAAATAGACCGATATTCCCAGGCCGGAAGCGGACAAAGTCTGTATGGCTATATCCAAGAAGCTGAAAGTGCCGACAAGACCGCCGACGACCGATTTGACGGCTTGCGCGACGAAGCCGGCCGCGACAGAGGCCGCCGTGAATTTGACAGTGGAGATTAAGACTCGCGTTTCATCCATCGAGCCGAGGGTTTGGTGCAAAACAGCCCATAGAACGACGAAGTTGAAAATACTCGACATAGAGAAGGCCAGCGCCAGGCCCTGCACACCCATCTTTGGAGATAGATAAAGAGATAAGGCCACATTGACGA
>CAZPAK010000074.1:0-3760 GCA_964584605.1 uncultured Gammaproteobacteria bacterium | reverse complement strand
GTCGAAATAACGCCTAAACTTACCCGACTTTATGGCGACAAACGGCAAGCCGGCTTCGGAGACCATGTCCTTCTCCGGACCGGCCTCTGAGCCTATGAATATAAAATCGAAACAGCCGCCTTTGCCCAACTCCTCGGCCACGGCCAAAAGCGGAGAGACTGAACCGCCGGTACCGCCTCCGGATAATATAATTTTCCTTCTTTTAGTCTTTTTTTCCATATATCCATATTATATCAACAATCGATAAAAAACAACCCGGGAAAAACCCGGGCTGTTTTGAAAAATAAACCGTTTATTCCATCGCGACATCAGAGCTGGCGACCTGCTCTGATTTTCCGTCTCCGATCTGACTCCACAGCTTGGCGGCATTTTCAGCGGAAGAAACAGAAATGACATTCTTTTCGGTCAAATAAGCCCTGGACTGAGCATCGGTCAAACCGGCCTCATTCTTGAGCAGGCGAACCAAGGACTCGGTTCCTATTCCCTCGTTCATACTGACTATCTTTTGAGCCTCTTTGACCTGGGTGTGAGTGAACGGCAAATAACTCAGGTTCTCGGCGGCAGTGGCACCACTGGAAAAGACCAATCCAGCCAAGACCAGGGCTCTTTTCATTTTACCAAGATCCTTGACCGCACCCTCAACCTTATCTCCAAGAACTTTAAAGAACTCTCTTGGGCCCATTTTTTCAGCCGCAGCCATTACCTCCTCCTCGCTGGCGTCGAGATCGACTTCAAAAACCGCTTCCTCCTCCTGTTTTTCCGGCGTCTCCACCGCCGTAACTTCGGGCGAAAGGCCCATCATTTTCATCTCGTTGTTTTCCATAGTTTTTGAAAATTAAAAGAGTTTTTTTAATGGGAACTCTTGAATCACCTGATAATACTATAGCAAATTTCAAGACTGTCGTCAAACTGTCGTCAATGATGAAATGAGAAATCTTGCTTTTTCCCAGAGTGTCGGCTGATATTGAGCACAATGCCCAAGGCGATCAAAGTGGCCAAGAGACTCGAACCGCCCTGGGAAACGAGCGGCAAGGGCACGCCGGTCATGGGTATCAAGCCGATGACGCCGCCGATGTTCAAAATCGTCTGCACTATCAACCAGCTGCCGATGCCGGTGGCCAAAAGACGGCCGAAGATGTCTCCAGAAGCCCTGGCCACGGACATAATCCGATAAAACAAAAGAAGATACAAAAAAACAAAGATGAAACTGCCCGCCAAACCTATCTCTTCGGCAATGACGGCAAAAATGGAATCTCCGTGCACCTCCGGCAAATAAAGAAACTTTTGCCTCGACTGACCCAGTCCTCTGCCCCAAAATCCGCCCGAGCCGACCGCTATCAACGATTGATCGAGCTGGTAGCATTTTCCTTGCTGGCTATAACCGGAATCCAAGACACAGCGAAAGCGATCCATTTGATACGATTTGACCTGAACCATGATGAAAAAAGCCAGCACTCCGGCCAAAAAGATTATTACCAAGTGTGAAATCTTGCCACCGGCGACGAAATAAACCACAAAAGACGAGATAGCTATGATAAACAAGGTCCCCAAGTCGGGTTGCAACAGCATGAGCAAAGAAATCACGCCGAACACCACTAAAAAAGGCCAAAAACTTTGCTTGGCGTCTTCCATGTCGTTTTTACGGCTCTCCAAAAAGGCCGCCAAATATATAAGGAAGAATATTTTGACGAACTCCGATGGCTGCAAAGACAGGCCGAAAATCTTGATCCAGCTTCGAGAATTACCCCAATCGGCCGCTAGGCTGGGAATGAAGACCAGACTCAACAAGGCGCAAGAAGCGACCAAAAGAAAAAAAGAGTATTTCTTCCAAACCGAATAGTCGATGCGATAGACCACCCAGAGGCAAACCAAGCCCAAAAGCAAAAACACAAATTGACGATTAAAATAATGGTAAGTCGATCCGTATTTGGCGAAGCCGACGACGGCCGAAGCGCTGGAAAGGAAAACCAAACCCAAACCAATCAAAATCGCCGCCGACACCAAAAGCGGCTTGTCCGGAGAATGTCTCTCTTGTCTCGGCTTGAGGCCGATCG
Organism: uncultured Gammaproteobacteria bacterium; assembly: GCA_964584605.1. Lineage (GTDB taxonomy): Bacteria > Patescibacteriota > Patescibacteriia > Patescibacteriales > WJLG01 > JBAZHE01. The sequence goes on along the minus strand of CAZPAK010000074.1, from coordinate 1,706 downwards.
GATTGTTTGCTTTGAACATTTATATCCCTTTATCCAAAATGAAGATTATCAATCCGGCTCCGGCGGAGACTCCGGCGATCACCCAAAAACGCATCACGATTTTCGACTCTGACCAGCCGATGGCCTGAAAATGATGATGGATGGGCGCAGACATAAAGACTTTTTTTCCTTTCCTTAATTTTTTCGAAGTCAGCTGAATGATGACCGACAACGACTCGATGACGAACACCGAACCGATGACAGGCAAAATCATGGCAGTGTTCGTAAGCAAGGCTATGACGCCCAAGGTTATACCAAGGCTCATGGCGCCGGTGTCACCCATATAGAAACGAGCCGGAGGGATATTGAACCAGAGAAAAGCCAATAAACCGCCGATAATCACACCGCAAAAAGCGGCCAAATCGAAACGGCCGAGCAAAAAACAGATCACCCCCAAAGCGGCGAAGGAGAACAGCAAGGTCCCGCCGGCCAATCCATCAAGACCATCCGTCTCGTTGACCGAAAAAGCCGAGGCCACTATCACCGCAATGAAAAAAGGTATATACCAGGGTCCGATCTCGAAATTGCCCGAAAATGGCAAATGCAAAGTCGTCCAATCCAGCTTAAAATAGAACCACCAAGCGCCCAAACAAGCGATGGCCGTGTAAACCAACAGGCGATGCTTCATCCTCAAGCCTCCTTTGCCGCGGCCGCGAATGTCCAGCCAATCATCCAGTAAACCGACCAGCGCGCCCAAGATCAAAACTCCCAAAGGCAGAAGAGTCTCGGATCTGGAGAAGAAATTCAAACCGGAAAAAGCGGGAAATATCTTGCCCAAATAAAAAAAGAAAGTTATAAAAAGCAACAAAGCCCCCCAAATCAAAACCCCTCCCATGGTCGGGGTCCCGGCCTTATGGGCATGGAGATGGGAGAAGATAGGTGTCGTGCCATTGTTGCGAATCTGCTTCCCCAGCTTATACTTATACAAGAAATGAGTCAGAATGGGAGTGCAAAACAGGGCAAAAACGAAAGATAGAGATGTCAAAAGAAGTATTTTGACCACCTGAAATTCAAACATAATGATCTTTATTTAACTAAAATTAATTATATACAAAGGCCCCAACGACAAAGACAGGAAAAAATTGACCAAAAGGGCCGCCGCCAAGGACAAATGCGATATCATCCTCAAGTCGGAACGCTTGGCGAAGACGAACAACAGAAAAAAATTGAAAACCAGAGCGAAAGAGCCCAGCGCCGGTATCATGAAAATCTTCTCCGGGCTGCCTATGAGGTCGACACCGAAATCGACATTGTAATGCAAGATGATCAGATCCTCTTTCACTTGTCTATAAAAGAGCCAAGAGAAGAACCAAAGGGATGCATTGACGACACCGCCGAAGGCCAAATATATCTTAACATGTTTTAAATAAAATATCTCCGAAAACAGATAGGCCAACCTGTCCTACAACGAATAGATGTCATGATAGATCCTTGATAATATCAACATAATGGATGTGGTTATATTCAAACCCTCTTCGGCCCGATCAGCCCTTTGAGGGAATCGAAATAATCGCCCGGCTCGAAATCCTTTTCCTTGGCGGAAATCGCGGCCAGGGCGGCGGGAGAAGAAAGGGCCATAGCCATCTTATCGGCCAAATCGGCGGCATCGCCCGGCCTGAACAGCCAGCCGTCGAACTTTTCGACCAACTCCCCTATTCCTCCTATAT
>CAZPAK010000073.1:0-3761 GCA_964584605.1 uncultured Gammaproteobacteria bacterium | reverse complement strand
CTATGACGGTTTGGTGGAGTTTTTGGGCGGCCGCGCCACCCCGGCCTGCGGTTTCGCCATCGGCATCGAGAGGACTGTGACCAGAATGAAGGCCGTCGGCCTGCCGTTGGAAAAAGAGGAGAAGGATATCGTCTTCATCGCTCAATTGGGCGATGTGGCTCGCCGCAAGGCCATGGCTTTGTTCGAAGACCTTAGAAAATCAGGTTTTTGCGTCAAGCAGGCCTTCACCAGGGATAGTTTGAAAGATCAACTGGAGGAAGCCAATCTTCTGGGCGCCAAACTGACCTTGATCATCGGCCAAAAGGAGATGAACGACAAGACTGTGATGTTTCGCGATATGGAGTCTGGCAATCAAGAAGTGATAGATTATAAGAAGGTTCGCGCCGAGTTGGAGAAGAGGATGGCCGGTATGAATGGCAAATGATGTCCGGAGATTCGAGTGTGTAAGCATGTAAGATAATTTATTTAATTAAACCGCAAGGTTTATATAGTGAAAACTAGATTGGAGGTGCCTTTATGACAGAATTCAAAAGAAAGAAAGGGGAGAGTTTCGAGGCTTTTTTGAGACGCTTCAACCGCGGTCTGAAGAACAGCAAGACTTTGATGGTGGCCAGATCGAAAAGGGCCTATGCTCCGGACAAAACCAAAAGAAAGCAGAAGGAATACACTTTGAAAAGCATAGAGCTTCGCAAGGAAAAGGATTATTTGCGCAAGATCGGCAAGATCAGCGAAGGTTCGACCAGATAGCTTTCCATTTTTTCAAAAAAAGAACGGCCGTTTTCATCGGAGCCGTTCTTTTTTATTTCGATCTCTTTTTGTCCTTGTTGCCGGAGAAGCCTGGCAGCAGTTTTTTTATCAGAGAGTATTTTTGAGCGTTTTGTTTTATCTTCTCTCGGGCGCGTTTGCTTTTGACGAAATCCACCCATCCCAGCGAAGGACCTTTGCGGTTCTTGTCGATGACTATCTCCACCATGTCGCCATTCTTGAGCTCGGCGTCCAGTGTGCTCATCTCTTCGTTGACGAGGGCGCCGACCGCCTTATTGCCGATCTCGGTATGGACCGCATAGGCGAAATCGATCGGCGTAGCCCCTTCGGGGAGTTCGAAGACATCGCCTTTGGGCGAGAAGATGAAGATGCGGTGCTGAAAGACATCCAGTTTTATGCTTTTGATGAAATCTTCAGTGTCCTTGATCTGTTTTTGTATCTCCAAGATCTCTTCCACCCATTTCGGTTGCTTGCGGTCTTCATTCTCGTATTTCCTTTTGTAGTGCCAGTGGGCGGCGATACCATAAAGGGCTTCGTCGTTCATTTCTTCGGTTCGGATTTGGAATTCGACCGACTTGCCCTCCGGTCCGAAGACTGTGGTGTGCAACGATCGGTAGCCGTTCGGTTTGGGCATGGCGATGTAATCCTTGAATCTTCCGGGCTTCGGCTTCCAGAGAGAGTGGATTATGCCTAGCACCTTGTAGCAATCAGAGATGTTGTTGACCAGTACGCGCAAGGCGAAGACATCGTATATTTCGTCGAATTTCCTGTTCTTTTCCTGCATTTTGCTCCAAATACTGTAAAGATGTTTGAAGCGGCCTTCGATTTCGTTCTCAACATTGGCATTCTTTAGTTTTTCAAAAAGGATGTTCTTGACTTTTTGGATGTATTGGTTGTTCTCGGCCTTTTTTTCGATCTCGTATTTGTATTCTATCTTTTTGAAGTCTTCCGGTTGAAGTATCTTGAAACAAATGTCTTCCATTTGCCATTTGAGGCCCCACATGCCCAAAAGTTCGGCGATCGGGACATATATTTCCAATGTTTCGTGGGCGATCCGTTCCTGTTTCTCCGGGGGCAGGAATTCGATCGTCCTAAGGTTGTGGATGCGGTCGCAGAACTTGATCATGACGATGCGGATGTCGCTGGCCATGGCCAGGAACATCTTGCGCAGATTCTCGCGATAACGCTGGATGCCGCGGTATTTGATCTTTCCCAGCTTGGTGACGCCTTTGACCAGATTGGCCACTTCGCGTCCGAAATTCTTTTCCACATCGGCCAATGTCAGTTCTGTGTCCTCCGGGACATCGTGCAGTATTCCGGCAGTGATCGTGCTGATGTCGGCTTTCATCTGTGCCAGCAAGAAGGCGGTGTAGAGCGGGTGGACCAAGTATGGCTCGCCGGATTTTCTGGATTGCCCCTCGTGAGCCTTGCGAGCGAAATCGAAAGCCAGCCAAAGCAGGTCAGTGTCGGCTCGGGGGTTGTTCTCTTTGACTTTGTCGATTATCTGTTCAATGGTCATCTTGGTATTTCGTATCTAGTATCTAGTATTTAACACCTCAGCTAGCGCAGCAGTATTTAACCTTTACTGTTTTTCTGGTGGCTGATTAAAACACTTTTTGCCACCTCAGTCGTTGAGCACCGTTTTTTCAGTTAAATATCAAATACTAAATACCATATACCACATATCACATACTTGTGGTATAATACAATTAAATAACAATGCTGTGGATTAGTCAATTTTTCGTCCTTTGGCGGATCCGGCTCTTTGAAGCCAGATTCTCTGATAATCAAGATGTTGAGACCGGCTAAAAAGATACTTATATTTTCTTTTTTGGCGGCGGGCTTGTTTTTGTCCGCCGATTTCGCTTTGGCCGCAGTCGATGTGGGCTCTGGCTTTGTCGCCGGGACCGGTCTTTCCAATATCGATCCGCGAATCATCGCCGCCAGAGTCGTTCAGATATTCTTGGGCTTTTTAGGGGTAGTGGCCTTAGGGTTGATAATGTACGGGGGCTATACTTGGATGACATCTTCCGGTGATGAGAGCAAGGTACAAAAGGCCAAAGATGTCCTGCGCAACGCCATCATCGGCCTGGTCATAATCCTATCGGCTTTCGGCATAGTGACTTTCATATTGTCGAAGATATTGGTCGCCACCGGCCCCATACTGGATTCGATGCCCGGCGGTTCCAGGGGGATCGGCGGCAGCGGAGTTCTGGGTTCTTGCAGTGTGGAGAGCGTTTACCCAGCCCCTGACCAGAAGGATGTTCCCAGAAACACCTTTATCATGGTCACTTTCAAAGAAGAGGTCGATCCTAAAACAGTTTGCGCTTCAGTAAATGCTACCACCGGCCGCTGTGATGGTTCGAATATTTTAATTGACGGTTCAATCGCTATTTATAAATCCGGCGATGAGGAGAGCACCTTCTTGACCAAGGTTAAAGTTTACGACACTCCTGACCACAAGACTTTTGTTTTTGTGCCGGAAGAATATCTTGGTTCTCCTTCGGAATATTTGTGGTACACGGTTCATTTGGGCAGCAAAGTTTCAAAGCCTGATGGGCGCTCCATCTTCGAGAGCTGCCAAGTCGATTTGGAGTGGCAGTTCGAAGTCAGCAATAAGATAGATCTGACGCCGCCGCAAGTGAAGTATAAAGGCGTTTTTCCGCCGCCCGACAACGGCCGAGATTCCGTGTCCATAACTTCCAGCCCTTCTCAGGCTGTCGGTTCCATAAAAGTTAATTCTCAAAAAGTCAATTCTCAGCCCAAGGTCTATGCCGCCGCCAGGGTTACATCCGTCAATTCCGGACCATCGTCTCCGTCTTTATCCGTCGGAGACATCTCCATTGACCCGGATTGTTCAGAAGGCGGCTCCTTGACTCTGGCTGTGGCGACGGACGGATCGACCACCCAGCTGTCCAGCGGCAGTCGTTTGCTCGGTTCAGCGGTTTTTAATGGCAAATCGCTTTCCTATCCTGGACTTTTCAGTTTGAGTTTGC
>CAZPAK010000072.1:0-3789 GCA_964584605.1 uncultured Gammaproteobacteria bacterium | reverse complement strand
AGATATCAAAGGAAGAGCTGGAAAAACAGCTCCCCGACGCCATGAACGACGCCATCAAGAAGACCCAAAAAGTTTTGGCCGAAAAGATGCGCGCCATGGGCGGACTTCCCGGACTTGGATAGACATCTTCATGGACGGCGGAGGGAGTCTTTTCGCAGTTAAATGAAATTTCCCAAAAACATCCAAAACCTCATTGATGACCTGTCAGAATTGCCGACCGTTGGCCCTAAGACGGCCCAGCGCTATGTTTTCTATTTACTCAAGCAGCCGAAAGACATTTTAACCAAATTGGCCAACGATGTCATGAATCTGAAGAAGGATCTCAAGCTCTGCGTCCACTGCCTATCAGTGGCCGAAAGCAACCCCTGTGCCATTTGCTCCGACAAGGACCGCGATCGATCGACCCTGTGCGTCGTGGCCACCCAGCCGGAGATGCTGGCCATAGAATCCACTGGTCGCTATAAAGGACTCTACTTCCTAATTGGACGCAACTTAAGACCCCAAGAAGGCATAGACGCGGACAAGACCAACATCGCCGCCCTGGTCAAAAGATTGCGTTCCGGCGGCACCAAGGAGGTCATACTAGCCCTGTCGCCTACGCTAGAGGGAGAGACCACCTCTCTTTATCTGGCCAAGCTGCTCAAAAACGAAAAGGTCAAAGTCACACGCCTGGCGCGCGGCCTGCCCATGGGCTCGGACATCGAATACGCCGACGAGATAACGCTCAACAATGCCCTCAAGAACAGGAATGAGATATGATACAAAAAAGACCCCTGGATAAGGGGTCTTTTGTTTTCCGTTAAGCGATGGAAGTGATCTTGACTTCGGTGAACGGCTGGCGATGGCCGACATTGCGGCGGTATCTGACCTTATTCTTGAATTTGACCACCATGACCTTGTCGGCCTTGCCTTCTTTGACGACTTCGGCAGTGACCTTCTCGCCCAAAGACGGAGCGCCGATGGCGACGGCCTTGTCGTCGGCAGTCAAAAGAGTCTCGAATTTGACCTTGTCGCCGGCGGCCTTCTCCAATTTCTCGATTTTCAGAATCTGTCCCTCGGCAACCTTGTACTGCTTGCCTCCGGTCTTGATAACAGCTATTTTAGCCATAATATTGCTAATTTTATATAAATAAAAAAGGCTTCCTCTAAAGCTTCTTATATATTAAGTAAAAAACGAAAAAAAGTCAATAATAAACAAATAAATGCTTAAAAACGCCAATTTTCAACCATACCTTTTTAACCCGCCTTTTTCTCGCCAGAACGATATAAGCTCCTTTAAAAGGAATTTCTCAAAAAGAACTGCATAAGCCAGCACCTTCGACTGATAGATGATTATAGCTATCTTTGCGGCGGCATCCTGCAACTTCCAATACTTCCAAAATATGATTTGTTGATTCTTAAAAGACCAAATTCTCACCTGGCGCCCTTTGCCATACCTGGCTTTTAAGGCCGCCCAATCTCCGCATCCGGCAGTCTTGGCCGTGCGATCATGCCAGCCGACAGCCTCCGGCACCACCGCGGTCTCCCACTCGGCCAGCATCAAGCGATAGTCCAGGTCGCAATCCTCTTTATACATAAAAAAGCTCTCATCGAAATAACCATCGTCCTCTTTGATCTTTTCCAATGCCGCCAGACGGTAAAGTCCGGAAGCGCCGGATGGACCAATTATGCCGTGATAGCGAAAATCAAAACGATCCGGCTGACCCTGCCCGACATCGAAGAATCTAAGGCCCTTCCGCATTTCAATTCCGTATGTATCGACCGTCTCGGTTCGAGAGTCAGAATCAAAGTCCCATTTTAAAAGCTTCGGACAGACCGATCCAAGCTCGGCATCATGATCCAAACGAGAGACCAATTCATCCAAAACATCTTCATTGTAGACGATGTCCGGATTGCTAATCCAAAAATAATCCGCTTTTTGCTCGACGGCCTCCCTGATCATCATATTATAAGCCGCGGAAAAACCCTTATTGCCGCCATCGCCCATGACGAAGATATCTAAGCCGGATTCTTTGATATGGCGCGAATTTGATCCATCCTCATCGCCATTGTTGAAGGCGATGATTTTGAAATTTCGGTAAACCTGCCTTTTCAAAGAACCCAAAAAAGACGGCAAATATTTGGCCGTCTCCCGTCCGAAAATTATGAAACCGACGAACACCCTAGACTCTCTGTTCATATCAAAAGCAGGCTCTAAATTATCATTTTCCCCTTGAACCTCTCTTTAGCCAAGCTTTGGGCCGAAAGCAAGCTGTCAAAAGTTCCGGCATCGATCCATTCGCCGCGAATCTGGGCGACTTCCAATTCACCCCGTTTCAGATACCAGCGATGCAAATCGACTATCTCCAGCTCATTCCTTTCGCTGGGCTCAACCTCCTTGGCCACCTCAACCACTCGTCCGTCATAGATATACAGACCTATCAAAGCACTATCACCAATCCTCTCTTTGGGCTTTTCGACTATCTCTACCGGCTTGCCGGACTCATCGAAACGAACGACACCGAACCTCTCCGGGTCGGGAACCTTCTTGGCGAAGACCTTGGCCCCGCCCTTGAAATTCTTTATCTCATCGCTCACATCATCCTCGATTATGTTGTCACCCAAGATCATGACCACATCTTCGCCGTCGATGAAGCTCTCCCCGATCAAAAAAGCGTCGGCCAAGCCGCGCGGCTCGTCTTGCACCTCATAGGTGAACCTGGCGCCGAACTCCTTGCCCGAACCGAGCAGATTGAGGTAATCGCCGGCATATTGCGGCGCCACTATTATCAAGATGTCCTTGATGCCGGCCTTGAGGAGAGTGTTCAAAGGATAATAAATCATCGGCCGATCATAGACCGGCAACAATTGTTTGGAAGTTATCTTAGTCAAAGGCCGCAAGCGAGTGCCGCTGCCGCCGGAAAGAATTATGCCTTTCATCTTTAAAACCCTATATTATCTGCGAATCTTTGTAAAGCTATGCATCCTCCCAATCCTTGCCCTGCCGAACCAAAAAATCTCCGGCCCGCACAGGATCGGCCATCAATTCCTTGACCACTTTTTCCATCCTGGCGCCTTGCGACCCTTTGATCAATATCAAATCGCCCTTTTTTATGCTTTTCTGGGCGAATTTGCCGGCCTCGACATTGCTTGGGAAGTGAAAAACGGCATCCTCTTTCAATCCGGCGCTCAAGGCGCCACGGCCTATGTCCTTGGCCTTATCTCCGCAAATTATGACCAAATTGAAGCCGGTCTCCGCCAAACGGCGTCCGACCGCCAGATGAGCCTCTTCGCTCGAAGGGCCTAACTCCAACATATCGCCCATAACCGCCACCTTGATGGAAGGGCCAGGGACCTTGATTCGGCTGACGAAGTCCGCGGCCGCCAAACAAGACTGAGGCGAAGCGTTATAAGTATCGTCTATTATCATCGTGCTCTTGATGCCGTCTATCAATTTCATCCTGCCCTTGGGAGAATTGAATCTGGACAAGGACGCGGCCACATCGACCAAATTCAATCCCATGGCCAAACCGATGGCCGCACCGGCCAAAGCCGCATAGACTGCGGCTGTTCCAATGACATCGGGCAAGACAACCGGTACCATGGAGCCTTTATAGAAAAGTTTGAAAGAAACTCCGGCCAAGCCCGACATATCCTTGGCCTCCTCGAATTTGAAAATGATGTTGCTGGCCGAAAGATCGGCCTCCGGGGAGAAGCCATAGCTCATGACCTTGGCCTTGCTCAACTTGGCCATATTTCTCGTTCTTTCATCGTCATAATTAAAAATCGCCCAAGCCCCCTTATTGAGAT
>CAZPAK010000071.1:0-3841 GCA_964584605.1 uncultured Gammaproteobacteria bacterium | reverse complement strand
CATCAAGACCTTGGCCGAACTTCAGAAGTATGCCGGCAAGGCCATTCTGACCGTTGAATAAAAAAATAGCTTGCTTATAAAAGAGACCCTTCAACGGGTCTCTTTTTGTATTATTTTGCCTTTTGCGCCCCTAAGGGATATAATGGAAAAGTGCGGTTGTATTTAGTTATATAACCGTTTTTTTATTGATTATAAGCTATGAAAATACGTTCTGCGATCAAGATTATAGCGTTTTTAGCCGTCATTTCCGCCGCCGTGGTGCTTTGGCGTTCTTGGGGTGCTAAACCTTCGCCGACTGGCGACGTTCAAGCTGAGGAGTCGATTGAGGAAAAGGCCGCACCTGTCGTTCCGGACAAAAAGATCCTCATAGAGGTCAAGGATGGTGATACTTACGGAAAGCTGATGGAGGATGCTGGCGTCGGCGGCAAGACTTCTAACGCGATCTATGACGCGGCCAAGGACAGATATGATTTGGTCAAAATTCGTCTGGGCAAGTTTTTGGAATTAGTTTATGACAACGACACCAATGAATTGAAAGAGTTGGTCTATAAGATCGATACTGAGGAAGAGCTGTCGGTCAAGAATGCCAAATTCTTTCCCGTCGCCTCGTCGACTGTCGAGTGGACGGCCGAAATTCGGCCGATCGCCTACGAGGTGAAATTGGTCGTGCGCGAGGGCGAAGTGCAGTCGTCGATGTATCAGGCGGCTATCGACAACAATATCGACATTCGCGCGATTATCGAGTTGGCTGATGCCTTTCAGTGGTCGATCGATTTCGCTTTGGATCCGAGAGTGGGGGATAAGTTCAAATTCGTCTATGAAGAGAGGTTCTTGGATGGCCAGCCGGCCGCTCCGGGAAGGGTTTTGGCCGGATACTATATCAATGATGGCACAAAATACGAGACTTATTATTTTCATGAAAGCGACGAGAACGAAGGCTATTTCGATGCCGACGGCAACAGCGCCCAAAAGATGTTCCTCAAGGCGCCGGTGTCGTTCAAATACATATCCTCCGGCTTCACCACCGGCCTGCGCTATATCGAGGCCTTCAATGTTTCGACCGGCCACAGGGCCGTGGACTATGCCGCCGCCATCGGTACGCCGATTCGCGCTGTCGGCGATGGAAAGATCATGCAGGCCGGCTGGAATGGAGGCTATGGAAATTTCGTCTCTATAAGACACAACGGAACCTATACCACTAACTATGGTCATCTTTCCAAGTTTGCCGTCAAGAAAGGCGCCTCGGTCAAACAAGGGCAGGTAATCGGTTATGTCGGCTCGACCGGTTTTTCGACTGGGCCGCATCTTCATTATGAGATGGTCAAGAATGGCGTGAAGGTCAATCCTTTGAAGGAGGTTCTGCCTCCTGGTCAGGCCATCAAAGAGGAGAATCGCGGTCGCTTCGATCAAGAGATGGTCAAGTGGCGGGAGATGCTCGATTTGTGAATTACGAAAAACGCCTTTTCAAGAATTATGGAAAGGCGTTTTTATCTGATGTCTTTGTATTTCTTGGTGGCTGATTCGTGCAACACGGCTTGAGAGAAGAAGTTCAGCACATATAGAGAGGCGGTCTTGAACAGGCCTTGTCCTTTGAAGCGCCTGGCCGATGTCGGCATGATGAAGAAGGGGTTGAAGAAGACTTTGCCGAATTCGCTGGCGCGCCTGGCGATATCGGTGTCGTCGCCGTAGAATTCAATGGAGACATTGAAGCCCCCCATTTTGTCCAGAACGGATTTGCGGATGGCGAAGTTGCCGCCGATGACGACGCATTCGGTGACCGCTCCGGCGGCGGTGTATAGGGGCCAATAGGTCCTAATGAAGAAGTTTTCCACCGGCGAGACATCGTAGTAGGTATAAGGTCCGCTCATGCAGGCCAGTTTGGGATTCTTGGAGAATTCCTTTTCGATCTTCTCCACCCAGCCTTCCGGCATTCTGGTGTCGGCGTCGACGAAGACCAGGATGTCGCCGGTGGCTATCTTATAGCCTCCGTTGCGCGAGGCGCTTGTGCCTTTTTTCGTCTCTCTGGCTAGGGTGACTCCGGGGAATTTTCCGGCAATTTCCATGGTCTTATCGGTGCAAAGATTATCGACCACTATGATTTCGTGAAATTTGCCTTTGGAGTTCTTAAGAGCGCATTCCAGGCAGGGAGCGATATACTTTTCTTCGTTATGAGTTGGTATGATTAAGCTTATCTTCATAAAAAGTTTTAGATTTCATTATAACCCGTTATGGGTCAAAAAGCAAGTTTGGCTTTTAGCCGTAAATACGCTAAAATAAAGCTAATAACAACATCTTTATGTTTAAGCGTTTCATCTTTTCTTTAGTTGCCGCCGTTTTCTTGGCCACGCCGTTTATCGCCCTGGCTAGGCCGATTGAGGCGATAGACGATTGGTATATCAAGGATTTCCAGTCGGACATTGTCGTTAATCTTGACTCGTCGCTGACTATTACGGAGACAATCATTGCCGATTGCGGCAAACTTCCCGGCAAACATGGGATTTTTCGGGTTTTGCCGACCAGGGCGAAAATTGACGACGGCAGTGTTATTAAAACGCCGATAGAGCTTCTGTCGATAAAAGATCAAAACGGCAAGGCGGTTAAATATTCAGCTACGGAAAAGAACGGAACCGTTACCTGGAAAATAGGCGATGCCAATAAAACGGTTCAGGGCGAGAATGTTTATAGTATTTCTTATCGAGTGAAGAATGCGATTAGGGCGCAGGCGGATTTCGACGAGCTTTATTGGAATCTTAATGGCAATTTTTGGGAGATTGAAACTGATCATTTTATTGCCAATATTATTTTTCCGTCCGGAATCAATAAGACCAATGTGAATTTGGAATATTTTTCCGGGCAACTTGGCGACAAAAATGATTCCCTGTCCAAACACGAATGGGTTAATAATCAGACTTTGCGTTTTGAGTCGACGCGCACCATGTTCCCCGGAGAGGGCATTACTCTTTCCGCGGCCTTGCCCAAGGGCGTTTTGGCGCCTTATCAGGCCAGTTTTTTAGACTCCTTTCCAAGTGCTTGGCAGTGGGTGTTTTTGCCTTTGCTGGTATTTGTCATTTGTTTTTTAATTTGGAAGAGATATGGCGACGATCCGAATTTACACAAAACGGTCATTGCGGAATACGAGGCGCCGGAGGGGATGGGGCCATTGGAAATGGGTCTTTTGAAGAATCACGGTTATATGGATAATAATTTTATTACTGCCGCCATTGTAAAGATGGCTTGCGACGGCGTTTTAACCATAAAGGAGGTTGAAAAGAAGATTTTGCTTTTTAATAATAAGGATTATGAGCTGGTCAAAACTGGCAACGCTAAGGCCGAGGCCGGGCTGTCATCCGGAGAGAGAGCGATATATGATGGTCTTTTTGAGAGCGCTAACACTGTTTCTTTATCTGAAATGAAAAAATCTTTTTACAAGACCAAGCCCAAGATTGAAAAGGAGGTTAAAAATTGGCTGCTTGAACGGGGCTATATGGAAAAGAGCGGTTTTAAAGCGCAGGCGGTGATGTTCATTGTTGGTATTGGCGTGTTATTTGTCGTCTTTGCTGTTTTTGGTGAATTATTGTCTTGGCAAATGATTGTAGCGTTGGCCGTTTCCGCTGCCATTGCCATTTTTTTCGCCATTTTTATGTCTAAAAAGACAATGAAGGGTGCTGAGGCTGAGTGGAGGATAAAAGGCTTTCGCTTGTTTATTGATAAGGCTGAGAAGTATCGGGCTCAGTTCTATGAAAAAGAGAATATGTTCGAAAAGATATTGCCTTATGCCATCGCCTTTGGCTTGACGAAGAAGTGGATATCTAAAATGAGGGATATATACGGCGAACAGAAA
>CAZPAK010000070.1:0-3852 GCA_964584605.1 uncultured Gammaproteobacteria bacterium | reverse complement strand
CATTGCTTATTGGTTTAAACTACTAAAAAAAACAAGTCTACCAAATACCAGCTACCAAATACCAGCTACCAATATCTATGCCTTGACAATATTGATAATTGGTGCTATTCTTAATTTTACCGATAGGCTCATTTTTGGCTTCGTAATCGATTATTTCGATCTCAAATGGTTCACAGTCTTCAATTTAGCTGATATAATGATTTCTGTTCCCGTTACCTTCATTATCCTTAGCAACTTAAGGAAAAACAAAAATTATGGGATTTGAGTCATCCCCCAACCTTCAAGCCAGGGAGATCAAAATCAATCAGGAATTCGATATAGCCAAGGCTTTGGAGAGACCAGAGTCAGTCTTCACGGAAATGGAAGCTCATCAAAACGTAAAAGAGGCCGGATTGGCGACCTATGAAAAGATAATCATGAACAATGAATCTTTTCTCGGTTCGGGCAACGCCGGCATAGTCTTCAAAGAATCAGAAAAGACCTGTCTTAAGTGCGTTTGGGAGTCTTTGATGGTCGGAATAAAGAATCAAAGATTCACTCTTCTGCCAGCAAAGGCTCAAAAACTCAAGCGCATATCCGACTATTTCGATGAGATCAAGCAAAAACGAAGACGCTTGGCGACTTCTGGTTTTCAATTCGAATCGGACAATTCTCCTTTAAAGGAAGCTGGTTTTCAAGTCGCTGCCAGAAAAATTTTGGAGAAGCACGGCCTTGAGAGGATGATCCCCAAGCTCCAAGGCGTATTGGAGTTTGAAAACGAAGAGGACGGTAAGGTCCAAGATCTTCCTTATTACATACATGAAAAGGTTTTGATGGTGGCCATGGAAAGGGTCAATGGCGTCAGCATAGAGGACTTGATCCTCAACTACCCGGATAACTCTGAGGTCCTTGAGAAGATCGACCTCGAAGCCTTCGAGCAAAAGCTTAGAAAGGCCATCGACCTACTCCATGCCGAAGAACTAGCACACAAGGACATGTCCATAAGGAACGTGATGGTGGACATTGAAAGCGGCGATCCGCGCATCATCGATTTCGGTAAAGGCAAAAAGACCGACTCTTCCGAGGATTTCGAAGAGGAGAACAGATTGGTCGGCAATGTCGTTTCGCATCTGCGCAAATTCAAGTCCGATCCGCAAGGAAAGAAAGACAGCCTGTCCAGGGCTTTCCAAAAATTCGAAGAGAAGTTTTAATCAAAATAAAACGGCAAACAAGCCAGGAGGAACCTATGTTCATAACCAACGAATTGAAAGCCGCCGCCGATGAGGCATTGGTCAGCGCCAATGGCGCCGACAAGGTCTCTCTCGGAGACCAGGTGCTTCTGAAGCTTGGCTCAGCCGAACAGCTGAAGGCTTCTGTCGAAAGGATTCCTTTGGGATCCTTCAAGTCAGAAGGCGATGAGTACATCTTGTACAACGCCTAACTGTGACCAAGAAAAAAACAAAGCCCGTCTATTCATTTAGACGGGCCTTTTTATTTCTATCGATCTTGAGTCTTCCTTCATTTGTTCGATGATGATGCTTATTGCTCGCTCCTTTTCCATCTTCACGGCCTCTGGCCACTCTATGAAACAAATCGCGTCCTTTCTTCCAAAATAATCCAAGGCGCCGATGGCCTCCAAATCCTTGGCCGACTTCAGTCGGTAGGCGTCGATATGGCAGACTTCTTTTATGCTTTTGTGGCCGCGGACTTTATAGATCTTCATAAGCACGAAGGTCGGACTGCTGACTCCTTTCTTTATTCCAAGTCCATGGCAAAAACCACGAACAAAGACCGTCTTGCCGGCGCCCAAATCTCCGGACAGGGCATAGACCTCTCCACCCTTGGCCTTCTTGGCCAGCTCAGCGGCCAATTCGAATGTCTCTTCCTCATTTTTGGTCACTCTTTTCATGGCTCCATTTTATACAAAAAAAGCGAGTCTGGCAATCAGCCAAGCTCGCTATTGACAGGCACCTCACGGAAAGGACAAGAGGCACTTCTGAGATGTCTTTCTCGGGGTCTGCCGCCAAACGGGGATTTGCGAACGATCTATCCGGCGATTCAAATCCTCTAGCCTGGCACCCAGTCTCATCTCTTGATCCATCGACAAACCGACGGAAGAGTTATCGGCATAACACTCGTCGTCTTCGGCATCCGACAACTCCTTCAACAAAAACCTCTTCTCTTTGTCTAGGCCGATGACGGCCAAAGACCAAAAGAACCAAGACAGAAGCGAGGATATCGTCCCGATCGACAAATAAAGAAAAAAGGCTAAAAAGGCAGACAATAGGGCAGTTATGCCTGAAAGGACTTTTTTCACATCATCCTCCCTTTAAAAGGTGTTTTTTGAATTTCTTGTGGGCAGCAGAGGATTTGAACCCCTGACCCCCTCGGTGTAAGCGAGGTGCTCTAACCAGCTGAGCTAGCTGCCCAATCGTTTATTATATTATCGATGTTTGCTTTAAGCCACCTTCTTCCGACGGTTGTTTTTAAAAACCGCTCTCTTGTCCTTGCCGTAATTCCGTTCCTATAAAATTCCACATAGACGGGCACCCAGGGGCCGCGATTCTTGGTTGAGGTGACTAAATTTGAATTATGCTGTTTTAACCTCCGTGAAAAATTATCAGTGCTTCCTGTATAAGTTTTATTTATTCTTCTGCTATAGATGATATAAACCAACCACATAAAAGGTGCTCTAACCCGCCTCGCCGAAGACGAGCTTCGGCTCGTCGAGGCGGGCCAGCTGAGCTAGCTGCCCAATCGTTTATTATATTATCGATGTTTGCTTTAAGCCACCTTCTTCCGACGGTTGTTTTTAAAAACCGCTCTCTTGTCCTTGCCGTAATTCCGTTCCTATAAAATTCCACATAGACGGGCACCCAGGGGCCGCGATTCTTGGTTGAGGTGACTAAATTTGAATTATGCTGTTTTAACCTCCGTGAAAAATTATCAGTGCTTCCTGTATAAGTTTTATTTATTCTTCTGCTATAGATGATATAAACCAACCACATAAAAGGTGCTCTAACCCGCCTCGCCGAAGACGAGCTTCGGCTCGTCGAGGCGGGCCAGCTGAGCTAGCTGCCCAATCTTCTTTGAAAACAGGTCTCATTCTTTCAAGATGAGACCTGTTGTCTTTTTTGTGCCCGAGAGGAGACTCGAACTCCTAAGGCCTTGCGGCCGCTACCACCTCAAGGTAGTGCGTCTACCAATTTCGCCACCCGGGCATGGATTGCTTTATCAATGATTCGTGTCCAATGTCTTTTAAAAGACGTTCGTTCGACTCCGGCGGTCAAACTTCACTCTGTTTTTCTCAAGATTTCCCGCCGGTAGCGGGACCAAGCAAATCTCTCGAAAAAAGCTTTTAAAAAACATCGTCCGCGAATCATTTTCTATACTTTTAAAGCAGTCTGTATAATCAAGCTTACACTATAAAACGGGGGCGAATCAAGTCCGCCCCCGTTTTTAAAGTCTTTATTTCTTCAAAGATTTCTCTTTCAAAGTCTTGTTGTAGCCGCGGCGGAGATAATACAATTTTGCGCTTCTTACTTTCACCGCCTTCTTGACTATGATCTTGGCTATCGTCGGAGCGTTCAAAGGGAATATCTTTTCCACACCAACACCTTCGGTGGTCTTGCGAACGGTGATGGTGCCACCTTTCTCGTTGCCGTGCTTGCGGGCAATGATCATACCCTCGAAGAACTGCAAGCGCTCCTTTTCCTCGCCCTTGGAATTCAATTCCTTGATCTTTTGATAGACGCGAACGGTAACTCCCGGCTTCAAATCCTCTGGTTTGGCCAGCTCTTCTTTGACTTCCTCCACTTCTTTTTTATCGTTTTGCGCCTCGACCTCGGTCTCGGCCGCAACCTTCTTTTCTTC
>CAZPAK010000069.1:0-3921 GCA_964584605.1 uncultured Gammaproteobacteria bacterium | reverse complement strand
ATTTTAAATATCTAAGTTAGTCACTTTTTTAGCATGGGTTTGAATGAAGTGTTTGCGAGGGACGACATCATCTCCCATCAGCATGTCGAATATCTCGTCGGCAGTCTCCGCCTGTTCGACCGTAACTTGCTTCAAAATGCGCCTGGCCGGATCCATGGTTGTCTCCCAAAGCTGTTCGGGGTTCATCTCTCCCAAACCTTTGTAGCGTTGTATTCTGACATTCGACGACTTTTTGGTTTTTTCTTTCGCATCCTCTTCCTCAGCCTCTTCATCCTCTTCGCCGGCTTCCGACTCAACAACCTCGCCGCCCATATCCTTCACGAACTTGGATTTCTCTTCATCGCTATAGGCATAACGAACATCGCTTCCCTTCTTTATCTGATAAAGCGGCGGTTGGGCGATATACAGATGCCCATTGGTGACCAAAGGCTGAAAATGGCGATAGAACAGGGTCAGGAGAAGTGTGCAAATGTGGGCTCCGTCGACATCGGCATCGGTCATGATGATGATGCGATTGTAACGCAATTTGGAAAGATCGACCTGATCGTCGATGTTGGTTCCCAGAGCGATGACCAAGCTCTTGATCTCATTATTGGCCAACATCTTGTCCAATCTGGCCCTCTCGACATTCAATATCTTGCCGCGCAGGGGAAGTATGGCTTGAAATTTGCGATCTCGACCCTGTTTGGCCGATCCGCCGGCCGAGTCTCCCTCGACGATATACAATTCGCACTCTTTCGATTCTCGACTTGAACAATCGGCCAGTTTGCCAGGCAAAGTCAGTCCATCCAAAGCCCCTTTTCTCAAAATGGAAGCTCTGGCGGTTCTGGCCGCCAAACGAGCCTGGGCGGTCAAAACGCATTTGCCGACTATAGCCTCGGCATCGCGAGGATTCTCTTCCAAGAAATCAGACAAGGCGGCGCCGAATATCTGTTCGACATAAGTCTTCATTTCGGCATTGCCGAGTTTTCCTTTTGTCTGCCCCTCGAACTGCGGCTCAGGTAATTTGACGCTGACTATAGCGGTCAAACCTTCACGCACATCATCACCGGTCAAATTCTCCTCCTTCTCTTTCAATAGGTTGTGGTTACGAGCATAATTATTCAGCGTCCTGGTAAGGGCGGTCTTGAAACCGACGATATGGGTTCCTCCCTCCGGATTGTGTATGTTGTTGGCAAAAGGCAATAGCTGCTCATTGTAGCCATCATTGAACTGGAAAGCCACTTCCACCTTGCAATTCTCCATGTCCTTATCGACATAAAAAATATTGTCGTGCTTGACGGTGTTGTTGCAATTGAGCGCCTTGATATAAGAACGGATCCCGCCTTCGAAATGGAACTTATACCTCTTCTCTTCGCCCTTCTTGCGCATATCGGAGACTTCCATTGTTATGCCTTTGGTCAAATAGGCCTGCTGACGCAAACGATTGAGGATCTTCTCCCAATCGAACTCCAACTCCGTGAAGATGGTGGCGTCCGGCTTGAAGGTCGTAATGGTTCCCGTGCCCTCAGCCTTGCCGACGGCCTTGACCGGCGACTTTGGCTTTCCGATGTTGTATTCCTGGACCCAAGCCTTTCCATCGCGATGAACCTCAACCTTCATATAAGAGGAGAGGGCATTGACCACGGAAGCGCCCACGCCGTGCAAACCGCCAGAGACCTTATAGCCGCCATCGCCGAATTTGCCGCCGGCATGCAACACCGTCATGACCGTCTCCAAGGTGGAGACTCCGGTTTTCTTGTGTTTATCGACAGGGATGCCGCGACCATTGTCAACGACTTCGACCATGCCGTCAGGGAGCAAGGTGGTCTTTATGTTATTGGCAAAACCGGCCATAGCCTCATCAATGGAATTGTCGACTATCTCCCAGATCAAGTGGTGCAAACCCGCCCCGGAAGTCGATCCGATATACATGCCAGGGCGTTTTCTGACCGGCTCCAAACCCTCCAATACGGTAATGGAACTGGCATCATAACTGGAACTTTTTTTCTCCTTGTAGTCTGCTTTTTTGACCATAGTTATATTATAATTCTTTTTATTTAATATAAGCTAAAAATATACAAAAAATAAACCTTAGCGGCAAAGCGGTAAAAACCGCTTTTTCCTATCATTATTTTAACAAATAAACACCCCTAAGACAAGGGTTTTTCGACCATTGAAAGAGGGGGTTAGCCGGTTTCAAAAGTTTGATTTATCGACCAAAAAAGATTAAAATATCAGTGAAGCTAAAAAACAAAAAAAGATTATGGCCAACAGCAACGAAAAGGCATCGGTTCAAAACAACGGCGGAGGATCGAATCCCAGCATAAAAAGATACGAAACCGATGTTTCCGGAGTTTCCATCAACAAATTGGAGGCCGGTCTTTGGTGGGTCAGGAACAGGGGCTTGTTCAAGAAGATTCTCGTTTCCGCCTTAGCGATCTTCGCTTTCGGGACATTCGGCTATAGTCTCTTTGGATTCGGCTATTATTTCATAAAAGGCATGCGAGACGATGAAAAGATGGTGAGGGACATGGTCAATACGACAACTGTCAGCCGTGAATTCCTTGAGCAGAAAGCGGCCAAAGACCTATCCTTATCTTCCGTCGGAATAATAGACAACACGGAATCATACGACCTATATATCTCCATCAAAAACCAAAACCCAAAGCATTGGGGCTCATTTTCCTACTGTTTCAAAATCGGAGAAAAAGACTTGGAGTGCGGAGAGAGCTTCGTCCTCCCCTCAGAAAACAAAATAATTTCCGCCCTAGGACTGAAAGGATCCTCTCGTCCCAACAATGTCAAATTCGTCATTGACAATATGGTCTGGAAAAAAATCAACCCGCATCAAATACCGGACTGGAACAGCTATAAGAGCGAAAGGTTGCGGATTGACATAAAAAATGTCTCTTTCAAGCCATCGTCCAGCAATGAACTCTCTGAAAAAATCGAGCTCAATTCCCTAACCTTCAACGCTTCCAACCCTAGCGCCTATGGATTCTGGGAAGCCCCTTTGAATGTCATCCTTTATCGCAGCAATCGAATAGTCGGCATCAATCGTTATGTCATAAAGGAACTTTCTTCCTACGACAGTCGAGACATAAAAATAACTTGGACCGGCAATTTGGCCGGAGTCAACAATATTGACATTCTTCCGGATATAAACATAATGGATGAAAGCAACTATTTGAAACCAGGGAGATAACCAGATGGGCAAGCTACTATACTATTTCAAAAAACTCGACTGGGCCTTGTTTTCATTCGCACTGCTATTGGCTTCTTTCGGACTTACCGAATCTTACAGCATAGCCTTGGGCCAAGAAACGACGGATCTGCTTAATTTCAAAAAGCAGATTCTGTTCGTTTTTGTCGGACTTGTGGCCTTTTTCCTCGTTTCGGCCGTTGACTATGATTTTTGGAAAAACTTCGGAAAATATTTCTACATACTGTCATTCTTGTCATTGATAACCGTTCTTTTCTTTGGACAAACCGTCCGCGGCACCAAAGGCTGGTTCGACTTGGGCCTGTTCAACCTGCAACCTGTGGAATTCGCCAAAATAATACTCATAATCTCACTAGCCAATTTTTTCGCCTCCCATGCCGTAAAAATGAGGTCTCTTTGGCAGATGACCATATCAGGTGCCATGACCATGGTTCTGGCGATACCGGCCTTCATGCAACCGGACTTCGGCTCAGCCCTCCTGCTGATATCGATTTGGCTGATCATGATGATTTTCGCCGGTTTCAATAAAAAATACTTTATAGGGATTTTTTTAGTGACAGCGATCGCCTTTGCCGGACTATGGTTCTCTTATTTCAAGGAATACCAGAAAGAGAGAATAATGACTTTTATCAAACCGACCGCCAACCTCTTATCAAGCGGCTATAATGTCAACCAGGCATTGATAGCGGCCGGCTCGGGCGGACTCTGGGGGAGAG
>CAZPAK010000068.1:796-3980 GCA_964584605.1 uncultured Gammaproteobacteria bacterium | reverse complement strand
ATACAAGGCTATAAACTAACTTATTTTAGCTAAAATATAAAAATCCTGCCCTTTTAGAGCAGGATTTTATAAGTTCTAATTGCCAACCTTATCTATCTTTATTTTCGGAAATGACTTTTAATAATTCCTCCTTGGAAACCTCGCCGCTCAAGCGCAAAAACTCTTTTCCTTCTTTATCTAAAAAAATGAAAATCGGCAAGGATTTGCCGATGCCATATTCCTTCACTTTTTCCGGGCTTCCATCATAATCAAAATACTCAGTCGAAAGCCAAGAGTTCTCGCTCTCTATCTCCCGCCAGCGCGGCTTCATGATCAAACAGAAAGGGCACCACTCGGCTCCGAATTTCAAAACTTTCATATTTATTGTTTGATTATTTCTATCGCCTTGCCATTCACCAGGGCGTCGACAACCTTTTCATAGGCCGAATAAAGTATGCGCTGATAAGTGCTTTGCGAGGTCTTCATCTTCTCGGCCGCCTCCGTTTGCTCCAAATGCTTGATATGGCGCAAGCGATAGGCTTCCAACTCTTCGACAGACAATGAAACGACTTCAAGTTGGCGCAAAGGAATTCCTTGCGGCTTAAAATAAGTGATTTCCGGATTGAAGCCGATTTTGCGGCAGGAACGCGGTCTAGGCATAGCAATATTGAAAAAATATATTAACAATGATATCTTAATGGCAAAGAAGGCCCCAGAGCCGGCTCCCTCACCAAAAGGAAGGAGCCGTCCCGTCCAAAGGGCCTTCTTTTATTTGCCGGCTTTAAGGGCCTCAATCTCGGCCTTAAGGGCCGAAAGCTCTTCTTCCAACACGGTTTTTTCGTCTTCCATGGCCTTGAGCTGATTCTTGGGGGAAATAAAACCCCGACCATAGCCCATCCCACGGCCGCAGCCAAAAAACCTTCCGCGTCCGGCCCCGCAAGAGCCCATTCCGCGCCCGGTTCCGGCGCCTTGGCCCATCGGGCCAGTACCATCCATTCTTGGCATAGTTTTTGTAGTTATTGTTTTCATATAGGGCAACCCGACCTTTTGCCTTTCGATCGCCTATTATGAATATATACCCAAAACTATCCTTTGTCAACCTCCAACAAAAATCCCAGCAATCAAGCTGGGATTTTTTATTAGTTCCAATTGCTAATTTCTATCTGCCAGAAAAATACACCCCACCCTTCTCCCGCCGTAGCGGGATCAGGGCACCCCTCTTCTTAGAGGGGATTAAAATCAGAACGGCCACTTGGCGTACTCGGCCTTGCTGCCCAATTCGCGCTCAATCTCCATCAAGCGGTTGTACTTGGCGGTGCGCTCAGAGCGGCACGGCGCACCGGTCTTGATCTGGCCGGTGCCCATGGCGACCACGAAGTCGGCGATGAAGGCGTCCTCGGTCTCACCGCTGCGATGGGAGACGACCGAGGTCATATCATTCTCGCGGGCCAAAAGGATGGCATCCACGGTCTCGGAAACAGAACCAATCTGGTTCAACTTGATCAATATGGAATTGCAAACTTTCTCATCGATGCCCTTCTTCAGCCTATTGGAATTAGTGACGAACAGATCGTCGCCGACCAACTGCTTCTTGGG
Organism: uncultured Gammaproteobacteria bacterium; assembly: GCA_964584605.1. GTDB lineage: Bacteria > Patescibacteriota > Patescibacteriia > Patescibacteriales > WJLG01 > JBAZHE01. The sequence goes on along the minus strand of CAZPAK010000068.1, from coordinate 2,405 downwards.
GAACTTCTTGTGGAAATCGGCGAAACCGGCCCAGTCGTCCTCGCCGAAGATGTCTTCGAAGGAGACGATGGGATAGCGCTCGGCCATCTCGGCATAGAACTGCCCGAGATCCAAAGAATCCATGGCCTTGGCCTCTTTGCGCAGATCGTATTGGCCGTCAGTGAAGAATTCGGCGGCGGCGGCATCGATGGCCAGGACGACATCCTCCCCAAGTTTATACTTGGCGGTCTCAATGGCCTCTTTTATGAGCTGGAACGGCTCCTCGTTGGATTTGACGTCCGGAGCGAAGCCGCCCTCATCGCCGATGCCGGTGTGATAACCTTTGTTCTTAACGACTTTCTTGAGGTGGGCATAGATCTCGGCGCACATCCTGACGGCCTCTTGGATATTCTTGGCGCCGATCGGCAAAATCATATATTCCTGGATGTCGGTCGCCCAATTGGCATGCTTGCCGCCATTCATGATGTTCATCATCGGGATCGGCATAGTGAATTTGCCCTTGTGCTTGGGATTGAATTTGGCCAAATACTCATAGAGCGGGATCTTCTGCGAAACGGCCTCGGCGCGAGCCACGGCCATGGATACGGCCAAAATAGCGTTGGCCCCGAGCTTGGCCTTGTTCTCCGTACCATCCAGCTTGATCATGATGTCGTCGATGACACGCTGGTTGCCGGCGTCCTGGCCGACCAATTTATAGGAGATAATCTTGTTGACGTTCTCAACGGCTTTGTTAACGCCGGCGCCGTTATATCTTTCCAAATCGCCATCGCGCAATTCCACGGCCTCATAGCTGCCGGTCGAAGCTCCGGACGGAACCATGGATTTGCCAACGGAGCCATCCTCTAAAACGACCGTTGCGCCGATGGTCGGGTTGCCGCGGGAATCGAGGTATTCCTGGGCGAAAATCTCTTTGATCTTCATAGATTGGATAATTTATTATTGATAGTTCAATACTCAATTATAGCCGAAATGCTCTAAAAATCAAGGGTAAATAAAAAACTGCAGCCGGCAAAATAGCTTTTGCCCGCTTATAATTTGGCAACAAACAGACAGAGTAAGGTTCCGGCATCGCCTGCGCCGGTCTTGGACCGACGGTCTATTTCCACCAAATCAGATAAAGCCCTCTTAAGGTCTTCGAGTCGATAATTCCTGGCCTGATCAGCAGCCTTGCCAACCACATAGGAATTCAACTTAAGTTCAGAGGCTATGGACCGAGGATTTTTACCCTCGTCCAAGCCCGCCCTAACCTGCAAGACAATTTTAACCTGCCTCACCACCATAGATAGAATATATATCTCATTGGATCCGGACAAGAACTCCTCTTCCAATAGCTTAACCGAAAGAACGCGATTGCGCGAGGCAATGGCATCGGTCAAGGCGAAAATATTGTCCTCGAAGGGGCCTTTAACCAACTCGGCCACATCATTCTCGTCAATCTCCGGCGGAGCACCCTCGCCAATCATTGCCGGGGACTGCCCCCTCTTATAATTGATTAACTTATCGATCTCGCGGTCGATCTGCCACATATCGCCGGCCGTAACAGAAATTAAGGCGATAGCCGCCTTGTTGCCGATTCGCCCCCCGCGCCTCTCGGTCTCGCCTCTGATCC
>CAZPAK010000068.1:0-786 GCA_964584605.1 uncultured Gammaproteobacteria bacterium | reverse complement strand
GGCGGAAAGGTCGAGATTGCTCAACTTCTTGACCTCTTGTTTTATCTTCGTGCCGGAAAGGAAATCGAACAATTGCTTTTCGGCCTTGTTCAAAGGCTTCTCTCGGCCGTCGGCATCGAGCTTGACCGTCTCCTCGGAACCGTATTTCTTCTTCGTCTTCAGAAAATTCTCCAAGAAGACGATGATGTTGTCATTGCCGGTCTTCTCTTTGGCTTGAAAATACTCCAAAACCTGAGGCAAAAAATCCTTAGTCTTGGTCCGAAACACATTCTCGATCACGACCATACGCTTGGGCGCCAACAGCGACCCGCCGGAAGACTTTTCATTTATCTCCCGCAAAGAGCATTTCTCCCCGTCCACCCAATCCAAACTGCCGCCGCTCCGGTCGACCTCTTTGATAAACTTGCTCTTGAGCTCGGAAAGCTTCTTTTTGGCTCGGAAATCATCCTCGCCGTATAGAAATATGATCATTTTAGCTTTGGTTTTATACTATAATTTACCCTTATTCCGGGCAAAAAGCAAGCCACTCTAGCAACTGGCAAATAGTCATTGGCAATTAGAGTTCGGCTGATTTTATTAGTCTATCATCCTGACAACCTTATGATTTTCATAATAAGCTATTCAACAATTTTTTCCTTATCTTAAAAGCGTTGCCATGGCTCAATAAACCCAGATATGAATCAATATGATTGGGATTATGATATTGTTTTATCCTGCTCATCATTCGCCTCTTAGTCTTTGTTCTTAAAACACAATGGTCAGGAAAATTAACCCAGCCCAAAAAAT
>CAZPAK010000067.1:2022-4262 GCA_964584605.1 uncultured Gammaproteobacteria bacterium | reverse complement strand
CTTGAACACCTTGCCGGGATTATTTTTGTAATACTCCGTCAGGTCGGTGCCACAGGGGCCGAAAACGAAAGATTTGGCGGCGCGGGCCGGAACTGACGGCATGGAATCGAAGCCCTTGAGACTGAAGGTATTCCGTTCGAAGCCGTGCTCCTCGGACAAAGCATGGTACAGCTTCGAGCAATCCAATCCCAAAGAAGACAAAACTTGACAGGCCAGACATCGTCCATAGGACAAAGTGGCCGCCAAAAGACAAACATCGCCCTCGCCTTCTCCGAAAGCCTGACGCTTGGCTCGAGCGCGTTGGAATATGGACCTGACGCGATCGTCATCCTGATAATCGAATCCTTCGACCTTCTCCATCAAGACCCTGTCCAAATCCTCCGTGTTGACACCTTGGCCGACCATGAAATCACGCAGATCCGCCTCGCCATTCTTTATGAGACCGAGCAAAAGCACCAGGGAACTATCTTCGCTACTGTCGCGATAATCGAACAAATCGTTGACTTGTGACATCGCAACCTCCTTTGTCTTGGTTTATTTTCAAAGATCAAAAGCCTAACCCGATAAATTAGCATTTGGCCGGATAAAAATCAACAAAAATACCGCCCTCGCAAAAAGGCGGTATTATAAGGGAAAATCGATTAAACTTTGCCCAGATCCAGATAGTCATCGATCCTGACCTGCTTCACGAATTCATCCATATGCGAGACCATGATCATGGCGCCTTCGTAGTTGCTGATGGCCTCGGCGATGACCGGCAGGTGGCGGAAGTTGATGTGATTGGTCGGTTCGTCCAGTATGAGCAAGCCGGGCTTCATCAAGACCAAGCGAGCGAACGAGAGAAGGCCTTTTTGCCCCTCGGACAGGTCGGAAACCTTGTGACCCATCAAATCGCCGGTGATCAAGAAACTGGCGGCCGTGGAGCGCATCTTCTGCTCGTCCTCTTCGGACAGCATGGCGCTCTTGAGAGATTCGAAGACGGTCTGGTCGAAATCGAGGTTGGAGAAACCCTGGCTGTAATAGCCGACGATGACATTCTTCAAAATGCGAGCGCCAGGATGGTCGCTGGCGACCAAGGAACGCAAGAAGGTGGACTTGCCGACGCCGTTGGGGCCCTTGACCAACAGATGGGTGCGCTTGTGCAATATCTTGCCGACCGCCTTTTCGACCGGCTCATGATCCTTGATGACCTTGACCGAATCGATGGTGACGATGTCTCCGGAGATGTCCTGAACGGGTATTTCGAACGGTCTGATCGTCTTGTCCTCGCGGCGCACATCGACCTTCTCCTCCTCCATCTCCTCGGTCTCCTCGCGCATCTTCTGCGCCAATTTACGCATCTTACCGCCCTTGTTAGCGAAGAAATTGACCTTCTCCTTGCGGTCGCGGATGATCTTCTCGAGCTGGGCGTTCTTCATTTGTTCCCTTTCGATGCGGCGCTCGATCTGTTCGACCACATCATAGTAGTTTCCTTCGTAATATTCGATCTTCTTGGTGAACACATCCAGATACAAGACGCCTTCGGTGAAAAGGTTCAAGAAGTCAGCATCATGGGATATGACGATGACAGTCTTATCATACATCAAGAGGAACTGAATCAAGTGATCGATGCCGGCGCTGTCCAAATTATTGGTCGGCTCGTCCAAAAGCAGGATGTCCGGGTTCTGGATCAAAGCGAAAGCCAAGAGCAAGCGGGCTTGCTGGCCGCCGGACAACTTGCCGACTTGGCGGTCGGTCGGAACGTCCAGGTTGACGGCCTCCAGAACCTTGGCGATTTGGCCCTTGAGATTCTTTGGAGCTATCTCGAAGGCCTCAGCGAAATAGTCCTCAATGGAAAGCTCTAAGAACTTACGGTCCATGGTCTGAGCGGCCGCACCGATAGAGGCGCCGTTGGTGATGTTGACCTGACCCTTCTTAGGCTTCAATTCGCCTTTTGTCAAAGCGAACAAGGTGCTCTTGCCGGCTCCGTTCTGGCCCATCAAGGTTATCTTGGCACCGGTGCGCACCGAAAAGGAGACCTCGTCCAAAAGAGGTTTTTTTTCCTTATATTCGAAAGTCACTTCATCAAAACTCAAAATCACTTGCTCGGCCATGGTTTTTACTTCTTAACTTGAATAAAAAACCGCCCACAAAGGGGCTAATGTTTATGGAAATAAGATAACACGAAAAATTGTGTTTGTAAAGAGATGGTTTGTCATTTCGAACCGGAGCGCAAGCGATGGTGAGAAATCCCTTTGACG
>CAZPAK010000067.1:0-2012 GCA_964584605.1 uncultured Gammaproteobacteria bacterium | reverse complement strand
GATGTACGCCACTTGGAGTGCGCTAATTTTATTTGACACATTCCTCATTTAAGCTACTAATCAACTCAAAATTGTTGTTTTTTTCATCAAACTTGAAATTTTTTTTTATCTCAACATCGGCCCCGTGGTCACCGCAGGCAAAAACATATTCGACCTCACCTAGATTATTTGGAGAAAAATTATCATGCCAATAAACATACTCTCCGGAATCAAAATCATCTTCTCCTGCATTAGAATTTTTTATTTGATATATAACAGCCCTCTTCTCATCACTGCTTAAGCCGGCTACCAGTTTTTCTGAGTGTCCACAGCTTAAATAATGTCCATTAATCACAAACTCCCAAGCCAAATTGTCGCCGGTTCTGTCCGATAATTGTATTAATTTGGTTCTTTCAAGACGATTTTTATCTTTAATATTTTCCCCATCCTCACCGCCACCAAGGTAAAAATTATTAACCCTGGTATTGATTAGTGAGAATTCCTGCCTCTGATTGCCATAGTCAAGGCCGCTCCAATAACTATTTGGTATTATCTTGTCATCCAATACTTCACCATTCCCATAAACAAACAAATGGTATTCTGCGGTTATATAGGTTTGGCCGTAATTTTGATCGGGGCAAGTAATAAGAACGTCACCATCAGGAAAAACTTCTAATGTTTTACTTTCCTTAACCTCATAATCTTTTACATACACGCCCAGATACTTATTGGTTTGCGGCACGGACTCCAAGTCTAGCAACATGACTCCGTCTGGCAAAATCCTGGCAACCTCAACTCTTTCTGCGGATTCATTCAGCCATTCATTATTGTCAAATGACTCACTAATCTTAAGACTGGTATAACCCTCACTGTCAACTTCTATGACAGATTTTACTCCATAAAAAGACGTGGAATCAAAACTAGAGTCAACAACATTACAATCTTCATCTTTTACCACGGGAGGTTTCCAGTCTTCAATTACATCCTCTTGCGATTTATGGAAAACGCTATTGTTCGTATCTATTTTTTTACTTACAAAATAAAAAAAGCATGACAAAAACACAAACAACGAACAAATAACGACTATTATAGATTTTTTTCTTTTTAAAGTCATTATCTTGCTCAATTAGTCCATGAAAAAGCTACTCGACACACTCATCCTTTTCATTTGTCAGTTTAATAGTTTCAAATCTATGTCCAATCTGTTTTTTTAAATACGCCTCTGCCTCTTTCATTCCGCCAAGCTCATCTATTAAGCCATTAACCAAGGCGTTAGGGGCTGGCATATCAGCACCATCCGCCAATTCCACCACCTTTTCAATAGATAAACCCCTGTTCTCCGCTACGGTCTTAATGAAATTACCATAAAGAACCTTTAAGTTATTCATAATCAAAAATCTCTCCTCCTCGGTCAACCTCTTATCTGGGTCACCCATGTCTTTGAATTTTCCCCATGACAAGTTGTTGTAGCGATACCCCTCTTTCAAGTTAGCTTCATAATTATCCACATAGGACGACGTTACACCTATCGATCCAATTGAAGAATTTGGCGAGGCGAATATTTTATCGGCAGCAGACGCTATATAATAACCAGCGGAAAGACCATTACTCCTTATTACAGAAACTATTGGCTTGGGAAAATCTTTAACAAAAGATGAGACCTCCTCAGCCGCCACCGGATCTCCGCCGATGGAGTCTATTCTTAAAATAACAGCCTTAATACTCTCATCATCTCTGGCTATAGATAAAAGTTCAATGATTTCATCAGAGGAAATCTCGTCAATTATTTCATCTGTTTCTAAAGCATAGGTTGAGATGCCGCCAAAAATATCTACAACGGCGACATAAGATGTCTCTTGAACCAAATCCTCGTCTTTAAAAACAGGATTAAAGAAATCAAAAAGGAAATACCCCAAAAGAATATTTTCAAGAATGAATATGATAAAAAATAAAACTATTAAGACCTTAGACATTCTTGGCCTTTTTATGACAAAAAATTTTGCTAAAAAGGATTTAATGAAACAAATTAGTTT
>CAZPAK010000066.1:0-4265 GCA_964584605.1 uncultured Gammaproteobacteria bacterium | reverse complement strand
CTTCTTCGGAAAGCTCAAAAAGCGAACATGAGACTTTGGCCGAGAAGCTGAGTCAGGAGCTTGGCCTTGATGAGAACGGCCTGGCTTGGACATTGCGGGATATAGCTTATGGCGAGACCGGAGAGCTGGATATAATGATAGATCAATATGGCCTTAAAGGGTTATTGAATAGGCCGGAAGTCTTAGATTTGGCCAAAAAGGGTTTGGCCACCGCTGAAAAGGAGGGCAGAGAGAGTGCTGTCAATGTTATGAAAAGCCTTTTTAACCTTTGATTTTTGCTGAAAAGCGCCCTTGGTCGAGGGTGCTTTTTTTATTGCCGGTTTTATGTTATCATTGACTTAACAAGGAGGCATTTTATAATGCTTATTTTTTTGTGTTAAGGTCCAATGATATGGAAAAAGACTATTTGAAAGTTTTCGTCGTCGCTTCGGTCATTTTGGAGCGCGATTATCGCTATCTTTTGGTTCAGGAGGCCAAAGAAGGAGCCTATGGTCTTTGGAATCTGCCGGGAGGCAGGGTGGAGGCCGGCGAAAGCATTGAGGAAGCGGCTTCCAGGGAGGTCAAGGAAGAGACCGGGTATTCGGTCAATTTAACCGCCAAGGTCGCCATTTTTCATGAGAGTCATGAGCATAACATAAAACATGTCTTTGCCGGCGAGATAAGCGATGGAGATTTGGCCGTCCCCGAGGATGAGATAATTGACGCCCAATGGTTCTCTTTCGCCGAAATGGATGAAATGAGGGGTCAGCTGAGAATGCCTTGGGTCTTGGACGCCGTTAGGATATATGAGGAGAAATTCAAAGATTTTAATTAAAAAGATAAGCAGGAAAAGATAGATGTCTTTCGTCCACTTACATGTTCACAGTCATTATTCGCTTCTTGACGGTCTGACCAAGATCAAGGAGATGGTTAAGTTCGCCAAAGCTCAGGGCTCTCCCGCTTTGGCCATAACCGATCATGGCACGATGTATGGAGTCATTGAGTTCTATCAAGCGTGCAAGAAAGAAGGGATAAAGCCGATCATCGGAGTGGAGCTTTATTTGGCGCCGGATTTGCGCAAGAAGGATACGGTCGAAGATCGCTCCAATCGTCACATTCTGCTTTTGGCCAAAAATAGGACGGGGTACAAGAATCTGATTAAATTGGTCACTGTGGCCCACTTGGAAGGCTTTTACTATAAGCCCAGAATAGATTGGGAGACTTTGAAGCAGCACGCCGAAGGATTGATAGCTTGCACCGCTTGTCTGGGCGGGGAGATACCTCACTTGATAGAGGCCGGTCAGGAGGAAAAGGCCAGGAAGAGGGCTATGGAGTACAACGAGCTTTTCGGCCAAGGCAATTTCTATCTGGAAGTTCAGGATCATCCGAATTTGGAGGGGCAAGCGGAGCTGAACAAAAAACTTGTACAGCTTTCTCGTGAATTGAACATACCGCTCGTCTTGACCAATGACACGCATTATTTGAAAAAAGAGGACGCCGAAGCTCAAGATGTTCTCCTTTGTCTGCAAAATAAGAAGAAGATAGACGACCCGGATCGCATGAACATGCTTGGGACGGATTTTTCTTTGCGTCCGAACGACGAGATGCTGGCCGCATTTCCGGAGGCCCCGGAAGCGGCTGCCAATACTTTGAAGATAGCCCAAATGTGCGATCTTGAGATAGAGCTTGGCATGACTCAGCTGCCTTTTTTTTCAGTGCCTGAAGGATTCGACGAGTTCAGTTATCTGGAGCATCTGTCCAAGGAGGGCTTAAAAAAGCGCTATGGCAAGACCTATGATGAGATAGATCAGGTTCGAAAGGATCGTTTGGATTACGAGTTGTCGGTCATTAAGAAGATGGGTTGGCCGTCTTACTTTCTGATAGTCTCTGATTTCATCAATTGGGCCAAGGACAATAAGATAGTCGTCGGTCCGGGCAGGGGCAGCGCGGCCGGGTCTTTCGTTTGTTATTTGATCGGCATAACCAATCTCGATCCATTGACCTATGATTTGCTCTTTGAGCGTTTTTTGAACCCCGAGCGCATCTCCATGCCCGATATCGATACGGATTTCGCCGACACTCGCCGCGACGAGGTTTTGCGTTATGTGGAGAGTAAATACGGAAAGGATCATGTTTCGCAAATAATCACTTTCGGGACGATTGCCGCTCGCGCTTCGATGCGCGATGTTGGACGGGTCTTGGGCGTTCCCTATGATTTCTGCGACAAGCTGGCCAAGGCCATACCTATGTTCACCGATCTTTCCGAGGCTTTGGAGAATGTCCAGGAGTTCAAAGATCTGTACAACAAAGAGCCGGATGCCAAGAGGATTGTGGATTATGCCTTGCGTTTGGAAGGCGTAGCCCGTCATGCCTCTGTCCATGCCTGCGGCGTCATCATCACCAAAGACCCTCTGACCGAGTATATGCCGGTCCAATACGCCTCAAGTTCGGACATGACCATAGTTTCCCAGTATTCCCTGCATCCGGTTGATGATCTGGGCCTTTTGAAAATGGACTTTTTGGGTTTGAAGAACCTGACCATCATTGAGTCGGCCCTCAAGATAATCAAAAGGACCAGGGGAGAAGAGATAGACATCGAAAAGATACCGTTGGACGATAAGCTGGCCTATAAACTTTTTCAAGATGGCGAGACCACCGGTGTGTTCCAATTCGAATCTTCAGGCATGAAGAGATACTTGAAAGAGCTCAAGCCGACGGTCTTTGAAGATATCATCGCCATGGTGGCGCTTTATCGCCCCGGCCCGATGGAATGGATCCCTGAGTATATCGCCGGCAAACACGGCACGAAAAAAGTCCAATATCTGCATCCGAAACTGCAACCCATATTGGACAAGACATACGGCGTGGCCATATATCAGGAGCAGGTCATGGAGATAGCCAGGTCTTTGGCCGGTTTCACTATGGGCGGCGCCGATGTTCTGCGCAAAGCCATGGGCAAGAAGATAGCCGAGCTGTTGGCTCAGCAAAAGGAGAAATTCATCGACGGTTGTGTCAAAAATGGCATTTCCAAGGACTTGGCCGAAAAGGTCTTCTCGTTCATTGAGCCTTTCGCCGGCTACGGCTTCAATAGGTCGCATGCCGCCTGTTATGCCATGGTCGGCTATCAGACGGCTTACCTTAAAGCCCATTATCCGGCCGAATTCATGGCCGCTTTGCTTTCCAGCGATCAGCAAGACATCGACCGCATAGCCATAGAGATCGAAGAGTGTCGCAATATGGGCATCAAAGTCCTGCCGCCCGATGTCAATGAGTCGTTTGCCTCCTTTACGGTGGTCGTTGGCGAAGAGGAGGGGGAAAAATTCATCCGTTTCGGGCTTAACGCCATAAAAAATGTTGGTGGCCACATAGTCGAAGTCATCATCGGAGAGCGAATAGCGAATGGAAGATACAAGGATGTTTTCGACCTATTGGAAAGGATAGTGGACAAGGATATGAATAAAAAATCCTTAGAAGCCCTTATCAAGTGCGGTGCCATGGATCAGTTCGGCGATCGCAGCCTTTTCTTAGGCAACATCGAGTCTTTGTTGGAGTTCAACAAAGAGGTCAGCCGTTCTCGCGACAACAAGCAGATAAGCCTTTTCGGCGGAAGCAGCAATGTGCTGCCGCCACGCATCAAGTTGGCCCAGGTTCCGGCCATCGACCGTCAAGAGCGGCTGTCTTGGGAGAAAGACCTTTTAGGGCTTTATATAACCGAGCATCCCTTCAATGATTTCAGAAGGCACCTTGGAGACTATGTGGTTCCTCTTTCGCGTTTGCGCGAACATTTGAACGATGAGTATGTTCGCGTGGCCGGAGTGATCACTACTATCAAGAAGATAATCACCAAAAGCAACAAGGCCATGTTGTTCGTCAAAATAGAAGACGCTGTCGCCGTCACCGAACTCTTGGTCTTTCCCACTGTTTTAGAGAAGACTCCGGAACTTTGGGTCGAAGGCAAGGTCATAATTTGCCAAGGCAAAGTTTCGGATAAGGACCAGGAGCTGAAGCTATTGGTCGACAAGGCTTGCGAGCTTTCTTTGTCCGATGTCCCTTCCTGCATCGACACCTTCAAGAAGATAGAGGTCAAGTCCAGGAACAATTTCTATCGAAAAGGAGGCAATGTCGAGTCTTGCGGCCCTTCTCGATCATCGAGTCCGGCACCGGCCGCTCCGGCCCTGTCTTTTTCGCCGCCCAAAGTCATAATCAACAAAGAGCTGTCAGATGTCCAATCCGACAAGATCAAAAATATTTTGTTGTCCAGGCCAGGCGGAAGCAAGGTCTATTTC
>CAZPAK010000065.1:0-4307 GCA_964584605.1 uncultured Gammaproteobacteria bacterium | reverse complement strand
GAAGAAGATGGGCTTGATCGCCAAGATCCTCGGCACCAGAGGCCTCATGCCTTCGCCAAAGAACGACACCGTCACCGCTGATCCGGCCAAAGCCATCGCCGAATTCAAGAAGGGAAAATTGAGCTTCAAGAACGACGACACCGGCAACATCCACCTGATAATCGGCAAGAAGTCATTCGACGACGCCAAATTGATCGAAAACTTCCAGACCATCTTGGAAATCATCAAAAAATCCAAACCATCGGCCGCCAAGGGAACTTTCATCCGCAGCATCAATATCTGCACGACCATGGGCCCCGGCATCAAAGTCCAGGGAGAATAAAGAATTGTATACATAAAAAAGACGCCTCTTTAAAAGGGGCGTCTTTTTTAAAAAACGATAAAATGATATAATATTGCTTAAAGACTTAAAATAACAAATATGAGCAAAAAACTCAACATCGGCCAAGCCATGGATGTGGCCTGGAGACTAACCACGAAAAATTTCCCCTATTTCCTGGGATTGACCGTCATCATGTTCCTGGTCAACATCTTTTTCTACGCCAGTAAGGGAATTTTGATGAAAAATGAAGTTGACAAGGCGATAATCATTCTTCTGAATCTGATCGGCTGGATCATCGAAGTCGTCATGGGGATGGGGTTCATCAAGGTCAGCCTCGATATCTTGGCAGGCAAGAAAGACCCCATATCCACCCTTTTCTCATCCTATAAGCCAATCTTGAAATATTTAGGCGCCGGCATATTAGGAGTAATAATCTCGGCCGGCCCGATAATATTCATATTGGCTGGCTGGGGAATAAGCAATTTCGTCGTTTCCCAAATCTTGTTCGGAGGCGAAAAGCTGGAATCGATAGCGAAAATAATGAACATAACTTTGGGCATCTTAGGCATAATATCGGTGCTATATGCCATCTTTATGTCGATAAGACTGATGTTCTCGCCTTATTTCATAATGGACAAAGACTCTGGCGCGATCGAGTCCTTGAAGCTTAGTTTCAGGGCGACAAAAGGCGAAATCTGGGGTCTTTTTGGGTTCAACATTTTGATAGCCGTGATAAATTTCGTCGGTTCCATCCCCTTTGCGCTGGGACTTTTCTTGACCATCCCCTTGTCAATGATCGCCGCAGCCGCCGCCTGCCGCCAAATCACATCGACCTATTCCCCGGAAAGCATAACGGCGAGCGAAAAAATCGAAGCCAAAACCGAGACTGCCGCCGCTTAAAGATCGACATCGAAAGCCCCAAAGACCTTGGGGCTTTTTTTTCAAATCCGCATTAATGTATAATCAATGATATATGGATAAGACAAAAAAGAAGATAGTCATCGTCGGCGCCGGACCGGGAGGGCTCACGGCCGGTTTGCTTTTAGCCGCCAAAGGCTTCGATGTCGAAATATTCGAGAAGGCCGATCGCCCCGGAGGGCGCAATTCCCATATCGATTTATCCGGGCATAAATTCGATGTCGGGCCGACTTTTTTGATGATGAAATATGTCCTGGATGAGATTTTCAAGCTGGCCGGAGAAAGGACCGATGACCATCTCAAGTTGACCAGGCTGTCACCCATGTACCGGCTATTCTTCGAACATGACTATATCGATGTTCATGAAGAAAAAGGTAAAATGATGGCGGAACTGGACAGAGTCTTCCCGGGTGAAGGCGAAAATCTAAAAAAATTTCAGGAACGAGAGGAAAGAAGATTCAAGAAACTGATGCCTTGTTTGACCAAAGACTACTCCTCGCTCTCGTCTTTCTTGACCAAGAGATTCATCGAAGCCATCCCCCACTTCTCCTTAGGCAAATCGCTCTATGGCGTTTTGGGCGATTATTTCAAGACTCCGGAAACCCGAATCTGCTTCACCTTCCAATCAAAATACATCGGCATGTCGCCCTGGCGCTGTTCTGGGGCTTTCGGCATGATCCCTTATGTGGAACACGTTTTCGGCATCTACCATGTCGAAGGTGGTTTGTCTCGCATAAGCGAAGTCATGGCCGATCTTTTTATAAAAAAGGGTGGCAGAATAAACTATGATTCGCCGGTCAAACAGCTGATCTTCAAGGGCAAAAAGGCCGTCGGTTTGGAGCTGTCGGATGGATCCAAGATCGAAGCCGACAAGATAATCGTCAACTCCGACTTCGCCTATTCAGCCGTCAACCTCATGCCCAAAGGAGTGTTGCCGAAATACTCGGCTAAAAAACTGGCGAAAAAAGACTATTCCTGTTCGACCATCATGTTCTATTGGGGCATAAAAGGCGGATATGAACTTCCTCACCACAGCGTATTCTTCGCCAAAAACTACCGCAAGAATGTCGATGACATGTTCTCCGGCAAACTGTCCGGCCGCGACATCTCCTTCTATGTGCGCAACGCCTCATTCACCGACAGGACGGTCTCGCCCGAGGGCAAATCACAACTGTACATCCTGGTCCCCTGCCCGAACAAAAAACTCGGAGCCAAGATAAACTGGGAAAAGGAGAGCAGGAACATCCGCCAAGCCGTCATCGAGAGGCTTAAGGATCGCATGGATTTCGATGACATCGAAGAAAGGATAGAGACTGAAAAGGTCATAACTCCCGACGATTGGACAAATGAATACAATGTCCACTACGGGGCCACTTTCAATCTCTCCCACCGTCTTTTGCAGATGCTCTGGTTTAGGCCGCGCAACCGCCTGGAAGGAGTGAAGAATGTCTATCTGGTCGGCGGCGGCACCCACCCGGGCTCCGGCCTGCCAACCATCTATGAATCCGGCCGAATCAGCGCCGAACTGTTGGAAAAAGATTTGCTAAAATAAAATCTTTAGCTGTACAAAAATTTTGTACAGCTATTTTTTACAATTTTTTTGGAAAATTCTTATTTTTTACTTTAAATTTTTGCGCTAAAAACTATTGCCGACTTATAGCAAGTCTGATAAAATTAATCATTCAAGGGGATCTTAAACCTCCCCTCTTTTCATCTAAATCAATAAAAGGCAAAAGTATGGATTTCAAGAATAACCCCAGGAATAAAAGATTGTCCTGGGACGAAATGTTCATAAACCTGGCGGTCATGGCCTCCAAAAGGACTTCCTGCAAATTCCATGAGACCGGCTGCGTCTTCGTCGACAAGAACAAGCGTATCGTCTCCATGGGCTACAACGGACCGACTGAGGGAGATTATCATTGCATCGAAGACGGCTGCGCCAAGGTCGACGGCGACCCGAAGACCAAGGAGTTGAAACGCTGCCGCGGCGCCCATGCCGAGGTCAACGGCATCATCAACTGCCAGGACACCACCCGCCTGCGCGGAGCCACCATCTATACTGTCCTCTACCCCTGCTACGACTGCATGAAGGCCCTCAACAACGCCGGAATCAAGGAGATCGTCTACAAAGACACCTACGAAAGAATCAAAACCGGCGGAGAGGGCAAAGAGGAAGAGGATGAGGCCGGAGAGCTGGCCAAGATGCGCGGCATGATCGTCCGCAGATACGAGGGCGAGGTCTACTGCGACCTTGATTGTTCACATACAAAATAAACCAAACCTTGTCATTTCGACGACCGAAGAGGAGGAGAAATCCCTTTTGATATGATCATAAACTTTAAGCGATTCCTCCGCTCGCCTCACGGCTCAGTCGGAATGACAACCATAAAAACATGATACTTGGCATCAAAGAACTGCATAGGCTGGTCAAAGAAATCAATCTGGTCGAAGGCCTTTGCGCCCGAGAGACCAACAACCCTGAGGGCGCCGGTTTTGATCTGCGACTAGGTGAAATTTATGAGCTTGAGGGCGACGGCTTTTTGGGCGTAGAGGAAAGAAAAACACCCGAAGCCAAATTGATTGCCAGGGCCAACCCAAACTGCGCCAGTGGCGAAGAGATCAAAGGAGTAGCCGACGACACCGAAGATGCCTTCGTCTTCGAACCGGGCAAATACTACCTGATCAAGACCATGGAAAAAGTTAATCTGCCGACCAATATCTCCGGCATCATTTTCCCTCGCACCACTATGTTCCGCTCCGGCCTGGGGCTTTTCAATGGCATCGTCCAGCCCGGCTATAAAGGCGAGCTGACCTTCGGCGTCTGCAACCTGGGCAAATCAAATATCAAAGTTTCATTCGGCGCCCGCGTCGTCCATATCACCTTTCACGAAGTCTTAGGCGAAGGCAATCAATACCGCGGACAGTGGCAAGGGGGAAGAGTGGCAACCGGAGAAAAGGAAGTCCAGATATAATTCAATTAAAAAAGCAAAAAGAAAAAAGAAAAATTATTTTTTTATTTTTTAATTTTTCTTTTTTATTTGACATATGAACCATCCAGAGCACCAAT
>CAZPAK010000064.1:0-4474 GCA_964584605.1 uncultured Gammaproteobacteria bacterium | reverse complement strand
GCAAGGCCATGCTCGAGGACATCGCCGTCCTGACCGGCGGCAGTGTCGTCTCTGAAGAGATGGGTTTGAAATTGGAGAATGTCGAAGTCACCGACTTGGGCCGCGCGCATCGCGTCATCGCCACCAACGACAATACCGTCATCGTCGACGGCAAGGGCGATGCCAAAGAAATCGCCGCTCGCGTCGACGGTTTGAAGAACGAGATCGAATTGTCCGATTCCGAATATGACAAAGACGAACTCAAGAAGCGCTTGGCCAAGCTGTCCGGCGGCGTGGCCGTCATCAAGGTCGGTGCCGCGACCGAGACCGAGATGAAGGAGAAAAAGGATCGCATCGATGATGCCGTGCATGCCACTCGCGCCGCTTTGGAGGAGGGCATCGTGGTCGGAGGTGGCTTGGCTTTGGCTAAGGCTAGCGACATATTCACTTCAATGCTGGGGGGTAAAAAAGAGCTGGATCCGGGCGCTCGCATCATCGACAACGCCATCTTGGAGCCCATCAAACAGATCGCCAAGAATGCCGGCAAGGACGGCTCTCTGATTTTGTACAACATCATCCGCGAGAACAGCTTGGTCAAAGACGAGGGCAAAAGGAACATCGGCTACAATGCCATGGACGATAAATTCGAAGATCTCTTCGAGGCCGGCATCGTCGATCCGACCAAGGTCGTTCGCACCGCCTTGGAGAATGCCGCCAGCGCCGCCATCATGTTTTTGACCATCGAAGCGGTCGTGGTGGAGAACCCCAAGAACGACAAGAACTGCTCTTGCGGCGGCGAGGGGGTGGGGATGTAGCAATTAGCAGTTAGACTTTCTTTTTTTAATTCCCCTCTGCAAGAGGGGGTGGCGCCGTAATCGGCGACGGGGTGTGTCAGGATTGCAATTAGCAATTAGCAGGTCTCTTCTAGGGGTCTGCTTTTTGTTTTTTTTCGGATGCAAAAATAAAATTTTTTGTCAAATTGTGCAATTTTTTTGAACACAAATTATCCACAGCGGCGGGCGATATCGCCTTGTTTTTCGATGAAGATGAAAAATACTTTGTCGGCCCAAAAAATGGCTGATTTTTTTTATCTAATAATAAGCATTATTTTTTTAAAGAACGCATTTTCAAGGCCTAAAAAAACGGCTCGGGGAGTGTTATAATTATAGATGTATATGACAGATGCCGAGAAGTTGAAAAAAGATGGAGGCAAAAAGCCTTCGGTCTTCGATGTTATGCCCCCGGACAGGCGCGGGTCGGTTTTTCGTTTTTCCTCTGACGGTCGGAAGGCCGAAGAAGCGCCTTCTCCCGCCGCCTCTTCCGCGCGGCCGGCAAGGATCTCCGCCTCTTCTTTTTGGCGATCGCTCTCTTTGGCTTCTTACTCCGTCGTTCTGCTGATCTCCGTTTTCGTCCTGAGGCAGGCTCTCTCCGCCTTCAATGGCGATGCGGCTCGAGTGGAGTTCTTCGCCAATAGCATCAGGGTGGATGAGGCTGGCGGCTGGAAGAATATCGATCGCGCCTTGGGCGAGCCCCAGGTCGGACCGGATGCTTCGGCCGATGATTTTTCCGCCGACAATTCCGCCGTGTATGAGGGCGGCGCCCATTCTTTGATAGCCGAGCATTTCACCACCAGGGAGTTCATCAAAACGGAAGCGGCCGCTGTTTCGCAGACCATCGATGTTGGGGCGGAGAATGATTTTGGCGCGCTCGACGGCTGCGGCGATTCAAGCGTCGTCCCTGATATGGATTTTGGCGTTCCATCCGAAGAGGATGATTCTTCGGCCACCTCTGCGGAGGCGGTTTCAGAGGAGATCCTTGATGATGCTGTCGAAGATTCCTCCCTTGACGATTCGGTCGGCACCCCTTCTGACGAAGAATCGTCGATCTCATCCGAGTCAGAGAGCGCCGAAGGCCATTTGCCGGTCAACGAAGATATCTTTTTTCCGGCCGAGGAGCCGTTATCGCAAAACGATGATTCGTCTGGGGCGGCCGTAGAACCCGATCGGGTCATTTCCGAACCGGAGGCCGTCGATGTTTCGGATGAGCCGATTTCAAGCCTCAATGTTTTGAAAGATAGGATATTGGATGTGTTCAGGGCCGGACCGGTTTCGGCTCAGAGCGAGATCGAGGCCGATGACCGCGATCAGATTTTCGGGCGCTTCCGTTCGGCTCGCATCAAAGTCTCTTTGGCCGCCGTCAAGCGCGCTTATGAGGAGGCCGAGGCAAAGCCGGCTGTTGCCACCCCGATCGCTCCGCTTGAGGAAAGCGCTGGCGAATCGGCCGCCGATGACAGCGGCGAGGCGGCACTATCGGGCAATGATGCTCAGGGAAGCGAGAATATTCAAGAGGATGAAGAA
Source organism: uncultured Gammaproteobacteria bacterium (assembly GCA_964584605.1). GTDB lineage: Bacteria > Patescibacteriota > Patescibacteriia > Patescibacteriales > WJLG01 > JBAZHE01. Next base: position 2,138 of record CAZPAK010000064.1, on the reverse strand, counting down.
AATGAAAATATAAATCTAAATGCCGGCGAGACGGGTTCTGCTCCGGCGGAAAATTCGGAAGCGGAGAATACTGTTTCTCCCGAGGCGGAAGAAACGCCGGTTGAAAGCGGTGAGGCCGTCGAAGGCGATACCGACTCCAAGACCGATATTCCTCCGATGGCCGAAAGTGCCGTCGAAGAGAGCGCCGTTGAAACACCATCTGCTCCGGCCGGCGAGGCGAGCGAAGGCGTTGAAACTCCGGCCGGCCCGATCAGTCGTTTGTTCGATTGGCTTGTCGGCCGCAAGGCCATGGCCCAAGAGGAGGAAAAAGAAGTAATGGCCGTCATTTGGTATTCTTTGTCGGCCGATGACGATTCTTGGCAAGAGCTCTATGCCGTCAAGTCGTCCGATCTGTCCAACGCCGACAATGGCGGCTATTTGATGTTCTCCGCCCCCTTTCTGTCCTCTTGGCAGGACATCGATTCACTTAAGATAAAGTTCCAAGGCCGCAGCGCCGCCGGTGGCGAATTCACTTTTTATGTCGATGCCGTTTGGGTGGAGGCCGATTATGAGCCGGCCACCAATAACAAGACCGATGAGATGGAGGAGTCCGGCGATAAAAATATTCTGGAGATCGACGGCCAGACCATAGTCTTCGACCACACCGACGAGAACGCCAATGAGAATCTGATCATTCGCACCAATCAAAAGAACTATTTCGGCCTGTCCAACGCCGAAGTTTATTTCAGCGTTGAGAATGTAGGTTTGCGCAACGAGGATGTCGGCCTGCAGTTCTATTTTCCATCCGCCACTTCGGGCGTGGCCAAGCTGGAAAGATTGGAGAGGAATATCCCGCATATCGTCCAGACCCCCGTCTTTGAGCCGAAGATCTTCGAGTGCGATAACGGCTGGGACAGGCGCGACGGATACTATGAATGCTATCCTTCGATGGAACAAAGGGAGTGCGATCAAGTCAGCCCGAATCGGCGCTTTTGCCGAATCGAGGGCCAAGAGGCCGGATTCCGGGAACAAGTCAAGTATAAGAGCCGCTGGACGGAAGTTTCTCTGGATGGCAAGCCTTTGAAAATAGAAAAGAAGGGTTTTTGGAACAAACTCCTGGCTTTGGGGCCGCAAAGGAAGGAAGTGCCGGAAGACATGCAGGTGGACACCGCGACCAAGGACGGGGCCGACATGATGGCTCCCGGAGAGATTAGGTATTACAAGGCGACCATTAAATTCTTGCCCAACAGCGAAGGCGAATTCTATATCGAAGCGGTCGGTTCCAGCGACGGCTACGGCCTTTTGGATCCGTGGTGGAATTCCGGCTGGGGCTATCGCTTGCCGATCGAGATCGACAACACCGGCAACTCCAATGCCTTATCCGAGTATCAAATATATCTGCAGATGAACGAAGCGAGCAATGAGGATTTTTGGCGCAATGTCAGGTCGGACGGCGGCGATATCCGCTTTGCTTCCGAGGACGGGATCGAATTGGATTTTTGGACCCAGCATTTCGCCACCGGCAAGGCCACTTCGGCCAAGATCTGGGTGCAGGTGGACGAAATACCGGCCAACGCCACCACGACGATCTATATGTACTATGGCAATGATTCGGCGACCAGTACCTCGGATATCAATGATACTTTTTCCTATTCCGAATTAGTCCCTCTCTACTATTTGGGCCATTATGAAGAATCGAGAGAAGTCCGCGTCATTAGCTTGTCCGACAATAATCAGGTTCGTTTGGATAATGGCACTCCGGTGAATTTAAATCGCCAGGCTTATGCTTCTTTTACTTCCGGTATAACTGCTACTTCGACCATTTACGCCAAGGGCCCGATTTATGTGAAAGTTTATGATGACACCAATTTTGATTCCGGCGTTCCCGTGAGCTTTGCCGGCACTGCCTTTGTCGTTCCGAGTGCGACTTATCAAGAAGAAATGAGAGTTTTGAATCCTTTTTCCAGCTCGCGGACAGTGAGTTGGTATGAGAACGCTTCGACCACGCCCAATAGAACAGCGGTTGTCGGAGCCGGCCAGGCCGATTATTATCGGAAAAACGTCAATAATACCATGATTATGGAAAGTTCGGCCGCGGTTTACAGCTGGTTCACCGCCCGCGATTATGATTCCTATGGCTTTACTCCTTACCCTGTCTC
>CAZPAK010000063.1:0-4586 GCA_964584605.1 uncultured Gammaproteobacteria bacterium | reverse complement strand
ATCAAAAATTACAAATTTAAATTTTTGATTTGAAATTTATTTTAAAATTTAAAATTAAGATTTGTGATTTGAAATTATTAATCACTTGGCATTCGAAGTCCTCTTCAAATATTTTCTCCCTCTTAATTTTTCCGGCAGATACTCCTGATCCGAAGAGTCTTCGAGTGGAGTGTATTTATATCCCTTGCCGTAATTCAAGTCTTTCATCAATTTCGTCGGAGCGTTGCGAATGTGCAGCGGCACCGGCAGATTACCGAGTTCGGAAGCGTCTTTTTCCGCCTCGCCATAAGCCAAATAAGCATCGACGCTCTTGGGCGACTTAGCCAAATAGATGGTCAACTGGGCCAGATGAACCTTGCATTCCGGCAAGCCCAAATTCTTGCAAGCGTCCCAAACGCTGGTGGCCAACATCAAAGCGCTGTTGTTGGCCAGCCCCACATCTTCAGAAGCGAAGCGCACCAAGCGCCGGGCGATATAGATCGGGTCCTCGCCGGCGACCAGCATGCGCGCCAGCCAATAAAGAGCCGCGTCCGCGTCACCGCCGCGCATCGATTTATGCAATGCCGAGATGATGTTGTAATGCTCCTCCCCGGTCTTGTCGTACATCAAATTCGGATTGGCCACGACCTCTTTGACGAGTTTGTCGGAGATATTCTTGGTCTGTTTGGAACAGGCCTCCAGCAAATTTAAGGCGCCGCGGGCATCGCCGTTGGACAGGTGGGCGATGAGGGCGATGGTGTCATCAGAGACTTTAACCTTCAATTCTTGGGCCCCATTCTTGACGATGCGAATCAAGTCTTCTTGCGTCAAACGATCTAGGACTATGACTTTGGTGCGAGAGAGTAAGGCTGAATTGACCGCGAAGCTGGGGTTCTCGGTGGTGGCGCCGATCAAAGTTATTATGCCCTTCTCCACGTGCGGCAGAAGGGCGTCCTGCTGCGCCTTGTTCCAACGATGGATCTCGTCCAGGAAAAGGATGGTCTTCCGACCCAGGCGGCGATTGGAAGAGGCTTGGTCGAGTATGGCTCGCAAATCGCTCTTGCCGGAATCTACGGCCGAAAGCTCGACGAACTCGGCCTTGGTCAGATTGGCGATGATGGAGGCGAGGGTCGTTTTGCCACTGCCTGGCGGCCCCCAAAAGATGAGAGACGGCACCTCGTCCGCCTCGATGGCCTTGTACAGAAAACTCCCCGGCTTGATGACCTTCTCCTGACCCACGAAACCCAAAAGATCCTTGGGGCGCAATCTAGCCGCCAAAGGAATATAATTATAAATCTTAGCCTCATTTTCGACTTCTTTTTTCTTCGCCATATCAAATAGATATTACCCCAAAACAGATATCTTCGCAACATTACCCCCCCAAATTACAACACTTGACCCTTCCTCACATGCTTCCGATAAAAAAACCTGTTCTATCGAACAGGCCGCCATGAATATAAAAACTTTTTTAACCATAGATCCTTCGCTCCGCTCAGGATGACAGCTAGAAAGAGATTACTTTTTTATTTTTTCTTTTTTATTTTTTCTTTTTACTTTTTACTTTTCCCCCTCCCCACTCGAACACCCGAAATAAAATATGGAAAGTGTAGCCGGCAATGGCGCCGCCGAATATATCGAGAAGGGCTAAGTTATCCAAATTGATACCTAAAAGAGGTGGCAACCACCAAAACGGATGCCAGCCCTTGAAATACAAGAGCAACCCGGCCAAAACTCCGAGATAGGTGCCAAGAAGATACAGCGGATTGTTCGATTGGCTATTCATGAAAATTTTTAATTCTGAATTTTGAATTTTGAAACAATTTTCAATTTTAAAAATTTTAATTTGAAAATTCAAAATTTTAAATTCATATAGTGTCTCCTGTCCTTTTCCGATAATTTTTCTATCGCATAGCGCAACATCGTCCTTGGCATCTTGGGCGCGTGCTCGTCCAAAAACTTCCGCAACGCCCCGACATCGCGCTTGCCGACTTCGCGCAGCATCCAGCCGACCGCTTTGTGCATCAGATCGTGCTCGTCCTCGAGCAAGGCGGCGGCCATTTTCAAAATGTCATCGAAGTCCCCATCGCGAATGAAAGTGAAGGTGGCGAGGACGGCTATGCGCCTCTCCCAAAGGACGGCAGACTTGGCCATCTTGTGCAAGGACGACCTGTCTTTGTCGAGCAGATATTTGCCGACTATGTTGGGCGATGAAAGATCGACCAAGTCCCAATTGTTTATGTTGCCGACATTCTTCAAATAGAACCTGTATATGGCCTCTTGCGACTTCTTGTCTTTGACCTTGACGGCCGCTTCGAATTTCTTGACAAGGATGAACAGGGCGCTCAAGCGATGCTCATGGACCTTGTCGTCCAACAGCTCCTGCAAATCGGACAAAGCAAGGTCGTAATGTCTTTTAATGGCCGCTCGCTGAACTGGAACTTTGATGCCCAAAAAGACGTCTCCTTCTCCGTATTGGCCCTTGCCGGTCTTAAAGAAGCCGGACAAGACTTTGGCCTGGGCTGGATCGGCCAAGGCCTTATATTCCCTTTTGAGCTCTAATGAGGACATAATCCTACTTTGATTCTACCACCAAAGGCGAGGACGGGAAAATCAGAACATGTCGCGTTTCTTCAAGATGTCCTTCTCCGAATGCCACCTCTTGCGCAGCTCGCCGGTCAGAAAGAAAGATCCGGTCAAGAGAAGGGCGTCGTCCTTGCCGGTCTCGGAGAGCGCCTTGTTGAGAGCCTGCCAAGGATCGATGAAGACCTCGGTCTTCTTCTTGGTGAACTTGGTCGCCGCGGCCGAGAGCTTCTTCAGATCCGCTCCCTGGCGCTTGTGATCCAAGAATCTGGTCAAGAAGACTTTGTCGGCCAAAGGCACGACCTTGTCGAAGATATGAAAGGCCTCTTTGTTTCCGGCCAAAGTCGTGAGCAGATTCAACTTCTTCTTTTTCAGGGTTTTGACGAAGTTGACGGTCGAAGCCATCTTGTCCGGATTGTGTGCGCCGTCGACTATCACCAATGGCTCTTCCTGGACCACCTCAAGGCGGGATGGCATGCGCACTTTGGAAAGTCCGGCGGCGATGATCGACGGATCGTCGACGATGCCCTTCACGGCCTCGATGGCCAAGACGGCGTTGCGGGCCTGGTGTTCGCCCAAAAGCTTAAGGTCATATCTTCGCCCCTCATGCTCGAACGACACGCCTGAAAGGTCGTTCTTCAAGACCGATAGGTCCTGGCCGACGACACTGAAAGACGCCGGCTTCCTGGATTTGGCCACGTCTTTGAATATTTTGATGACGGCTGGAGACTTCTCGGTGGTCACGAAACGACAGCCGGACTTGATAATGCCGGCCTTGTCGCGAGCGATTTCGGACTTGGTCTTTCCAAGCACATTCTTGTGGTCGATGCCGACATTGGTGATGACAGCCACCTCGCAAGAGTCGATGAGATTCGTCGGGTCGTATTCGCCGCCAACGCCGACCTCCAAAACGACATACTGGCACTTGTTCCTTTTGAAATGCAAAAAGGACATGGCCAGGATTATCTCGAAGAACGATGGCACTCCATATCGGCTCTCCAGAGCACAACGGGTAAGGTGAGGCTTGAGTTCTTCGAGGAGATCGGCGAACTCTCCGGGGGCTATGAGCTTGTCTCCGAGCTTGATCCTCTCCAGTTCAGTGGTGATGTGCGGAGAGAAGAAACAACCGGCCTTGAACCCGGCCTCGCACAGCATGGAATGCACCATGGCCGTCACCGAACCTTTGCCCGAAGTGCCGGTTATATGAATATACTTAATGCTCTTCTCCGGGCGGCCCAAAATGTCCAACAGAAAGTCCAAACGGGGGGCATGGAGCCTTCTCTGCTCGAAACCGGAAAGCCCCTTGAAAACCTTCACTGGCGGAAGATTCTTCAATGACCACAGAAAGGTCAAAGCGTCCTCATATCTCTTTTCGTCTTTGATTGTCATTTTCAAAAAATTGTTTTTAAAGCACTAATAAAATACCAGAAAAAAATATTCCGAGCAATAGCACTAAAAAACCCACTCCCCCATGGAAAACGGGTTTAAAAGTCATGATTTGGACATGGCCGCCTTCAACTTCGGCCATTCGTGTTTAGGTTTCCATATCACGCTTCCGGAGTCCACCAGGGCGGCGACCTCCGAATCGTCCTGCCGAAATTGAGGGCTGGGCTTATGGATCAAAGAAATCACCGGCTTGCCCTGCCACTCGGTCTTGTCCGAACGGTTGACGATGCAGATAATACCGCCGAAAATCGCCCCTTTGGACTCGATCAATTCGACCGCCCACTGATCGGAAAAAACACCCGAGACTTTTTCCAGAACTTCTTCCTGACTCCCAAGACCGTCCACCGCTAAAATGACTGGACCCATAACTCCTCCTTTAAAGTTGAATTGTGATCAAACTGTGTGTATATAAACTTTTGAAAAGAACGATTGTTCGCCTCATATTATGATTAAAATGATTTATTGTCAATTTAAGTTCAATTTAAGCCAAAAAAAACACTATAGTTGGACAACCGCCCCTCTTTTCCGTTTGGACGCAAATATGATATAATTAAATATCGATTATTTTCTTAAAACAAAAT
>CAZPAK010000062.1:0-4628 GCA_964584605.1 uncultured Gammaproteobacteria bacterium | reverse complement strand
CTTCTCGCACTTACCGAGCGACGGAAGACCTTTGCATGATTTCCTGGCTCACCAAATGTACTATTGGATAAGGAACACCGGAGTGGGGGAGATAACCAATATGCCATCGGGTTTCGTGCGCGTCTTTCTGCAATCGCATTTCTTCCTTCTTCCCGCTCTCTATGTCCTGCTATTGATGTCGGGGAGATACTGGGGGGAGATTTACAAAAATAAAAAGATGATGGCTTTCGTCATCGCCTCCATATCAATCGTCTCCAGCCTGGTGACGATCTCCTTCTCCAGGAGTTTTTGGGTGGGGACGATCGCGGCCCTGCCTCTTTTCGCCTATATTTCATTGAAAAAATTCGACCCGAAACGACTGGCGATATCGTGCGCCTTCTTGCTGATCGGAACGATTTTCGGTTTGGCCATGATAGCCGGTACGGTGAAATTCCCTTATCCCAAAGCATCGGCCGACTTCGATTTGACGGAAGCTTTGTCCGATAGGGCCAAAAAGACATCGAACGAAACCGCGGCCGCCTCTCGCTATGCCCTTCTGCCGGAACTCTGGAAGGTCGTATCGGACAATGCCATTCTCGGAGCCGGATTCGGCAAAACCGTGAGCTATCGGACGCAAGACCCCAGAGCGCTTGAAAACAACCCTGACGGCCTTTACACTACATATGCCTTCGAGTGGGGATGGCTGGATATATGGCTGAAGATCGGCGCACTAGGGCTTTTTTCCTACTTTTTCCTCCTCTGGCTGATATTCAAAGACGCTCTGGACAAGGAAACTTTCTTGAGCGATGCCTTCGCCATAACGCTGGTCGTCCTATTCTTCACCAACATCTTCACTCCCTACGCCAACCATCCTCTTGGCATAGGCTTATTGTTGGTCTTGGCGGCGGCGGCCTCTTGGGAAAAGAAGCCCTGTCCTTGCGCTTAAACGGCAACTGTGCTATCCTCTTGTTTATTATTTTTGTTTGCGATGAAAAGAGAATTGATGTATAATTAATTTTTTTACTTATCTTTTTTATCAAACAAATCAAAAAGCAAAAAGGTCACTATGAACGAACAAATCATTTCTCAAGAAGGCTACAACAAGCTTAAGGAAGAATACGATTCTCTGGTCAATGTCAAAAGGCGGGAGATTGCCGACAGAATAGAAAAAGCCAAAGAACTGGGCGACTTATCGGAGAATGCCGAGTACCACGAAGCCAAAGACGCCCAAGCCTTCAACGAAGGCAAGATCGCCGACTTGGCGACACTGTTGAAGAATCTGACCGTAGTGGAATCCGACGGCAATGGCCACGGCAAGATAACGATGGGATCCAAAGTCAGCGTTCAAAATCTGAAAACCGGAGAGGAAAAATCATTCTCCATAGTCAGCTTCAACGAAGCGGCTCCGGCCGAAGGCAAGATATCGAACGAGTCGCCCCTGGGACTGTCCTTCTTGGGCAGAAAGAAAGGGGATGAGGCCACGGTCGAAACTCCGAAAGGAGAAGTTAAATACAAAATCCTTAAAGTCAAATAAAAAAACAGCGAAAAAGACAGGGTCATCCCTGTCTTTTTTGTCGATATAGTCAAGTCATAAAAAGGGGACGGATGAATATCCGCCCCGAAGAATTATTTATTTTATAACAAGAAAAAGATTTTTTGTCAATATTGACACATATTTGACATTGTGATAAAAATATGGCGGGTATGATTCTTCATGCCCTTGTGCTGTGAAACCATGCTTGTCGAGCCTCTAACAAGGTTCGCTCAAGCCCTTCCAAAGGAGGGAGGTTATGAGAATACTCATAGCCACAATGCTCGTCCTATTTATGCCCCTCCTGGACACGATCCTAAACTTGAGGATTGTGATCAAATAGAGGATCGGGCAAAGGAGCCCATGCAGAGCGCCAAACGCCCCGTTTCCAAGGCGGGGCGGCGGAAGAGGGCCGCCTTAGGGCGGCCATCGTCCAAAAGTTTTTAAACTGGCCGCATCAAGCCAGTATAAAACAAGATCGCTCACCCCAAAAACACCACAAGCCCTTTTAAAACCTCCGGACTCAACAAACATCGACAAAAAACAACTTCTCGCAACATCCCCAAAAAAAGTCGAAAAAAACGAGTCCCGAAGGACAAAGGAACGAATGTTCAAAGCTGGCAAATGCCAATAATCGCAAACCGGCGAAGACATCAAATCCTTTCATCCCCGATACACCGCCCCAGTCAAGCCAATCGGGAATTTTTTTCACTCAATCAGCCCTCACCACAGGCTGATTTTCTTTTTGACAAAAAACCTCGCATAAACTAAAATATATCTATAAATATTAGCTTTTCCCATCCCAGGGCAGGAGAGGGTAATTTTTTAGTGAATATGGAAAATGAGCAAAAAAAACCGGAATCGGCCGGCAATGAACGCGAAGACCGCCTCAGAAGACTTGAAGAGATAAAGAATCTCGGCATAAACCCTTACCCGTCCAAAGTCAAGCCAAAAATAATGGTCAGCGACGTCTTAGCCGGCTTCGACGAACTCGAGAAGTCCGGCGGCAAAGTGACCTTGGCCGGCAGGTTGATGATCATTAGGAGTTTCGGCAACCTTTCTTTCTCACAACTACAGGACCAATCCGGCCAGATACAGATCGCCATGTCGAAGAAGGACATGGACGCCGAATCGTTCAAGAGATTCACCAAGCTCATCGACATGGGCGACTTCGTCGAAGTCGAGGGAAAATGCTTCATCACCCATAAAGGCGAAAAGAGCCTTATGGTCTCCGATTGGAAGCTTCTGTCCAAAGCGATATTGCCTTTGCCGGAAAAATGGCACGGCCTCTCCGAGGACGACGAAAGATATCGAAAACGCTATTTAGACATACTCACCAATCCAGAGCTCAAGGACCTTTTCCTGAAAAAGACCAAATTCTGGGCCACCACCCGCCGTTTCATGATCGACCACGACTTCTTAGAGGTCGAGACCCCGACACTGGAGACCACCACCGGCGGAGCCGAGGCCAATCCTTTCCGCACCCATCACGACGACTTCGACCTCGATGTCTATCTTCGCATATCCATAGGCGAACTTTGGCAGAAAAGACTTATGGCCGCCGGATTCGAGAAGACTTTCGAGATCGGCCGAGCCTACCGTAACGAGGGATCGTCTCCGAACCACCTCCAAGAGTTCACCAACATGGAGTTCTATTGGGCCTACGCCAACTATGAAGACGGTATGAAATTGACCCAAGAATTGTACCAGACAATCGGCAGAGAAGTCTTTGGCACGACTAAGTTCAAAACCAAGGAACACGAATATGACTTGTCCGGAGAATGGCCTAAGATCGATTATCGCGAAGAGATACTCAAGCAGACCGGCGTAGACATCCTCAAGGCCGACATGGACGAGATAAAGAGTAAACTGGAGGAATTGAACGTCAAATACGACGGCAACACCAAGGAGCGCCTTATGGACACCCTGTGGAAGTATTGTCGCAAGAACATCGCCGGACCGGCCTTCTTGGTCAACCACCCTAAACTCGTCTCGCCCCTGGCCAAAGCCAAAGAGGACAACCCGGAGCAAGTGGAGCGTTTTCAGATAATCATCGCCGGCGCTGAGATCGGCAACGGCTACAGCGAGCTCAATGACCCCATAGACCAGAGAAAGCGCTTCGAGGAGCAGCAAAAACTCATAGATCGCGGCGACAAAGAGGCTATGATGCCGGACTGGGAATTCGTGGAAATGTTAGAGCACGGCATGCCGCCAACCTGCGGCTTCGGCTTCGGCGAACGCTTCTTCGCTTTCCTAGTCGACAAACCCATCCGAGAATGCCAGCTGTTCCCCTTGATGAAACCCAAGAAATAAAAATATCCATATGGAGAACAGGAAGATCGGCGTCGGTTGCGGCGTGATGATGCTAAGGGGCGGAATGATCCTTTTAGGCAAAAGACACGTCGACAAGGACAAGGCCGACAGCGAATTGCACGGAGAGGGGACTTGGACGATGCCGGGAGGCAAGATGCATTTCGGCGAATCGTTCTTCGAAGCCGCCGCCAGAGAAGTAAAAGAGGAGACCGATATAGACATCGCAGCCTTAAAATTGATAAGTGTGGCCCACGACATGAAAGAGGACGCTCACTTCATAACACTCGGCTTCCTATGTGAAGATTTCAAGGGCGAGGCCAAGATGATGGAGCCGGATGAAATAACCGAGTGGCGCTGGTTCCCTCTCGAAGACCTGCCCAAACCGATGTTCTTCCCTTCCCAAAAGGTCTTGGACAACTACAGCGAAGGTAAAATATCGCGAGACCTATGAAAATAGTCATCTGCGGAAGCATGTCGTTCTCCGAAAGCATGGTCGAAATCGCCAAAAAATTGAAGGATTCAGGGCACGACGTGATTCTGCCAAGGAACGCCGATGATTACGCCGAAAGCAAGCTTCAAGCCGAGAATCGCTCTGAATCCATAAGACACAAAATGGAACACGACCTGATACGCGATTATTACGAAGAGATAAATAATTCCGACGCCATCCTCGTGGTCAACCAAGAAAAAAACAACATCAAGGGATATGTCGGGGGCAATTCTTTTCTGGAATTGGCCTTCGGACATGTCCTTCGAAAAAAAATATTTTTATTGAACGATATTCCGGATATGGATTATTCTGACG
>CAZPAK010000061.1:0-4688 GCA_964584605.1 uncultured Gammaproteobacteria bacterium | reverse complement strand
CACCCACCGCCTTAAGGCGGGGCCCCGCTGAAAGCGGTGGTCTGGCACCTCTCCAAAACTAATTGATCAGCTTTTTAAAAGCTTCTCCTCCTTTGTAACTTTTTATTTGAAACTCTCTTTTATAAGCCTCTTGTCTAGTGCCATATTCTTCCACCTTCACCAATTCCCATGGCACACCGGACTTGGTCGATTTATTCTTCCCGCCATTATGGCGAGATAGTCTTTCTGGAACATCATTTGTCGATCCTATATAATACCTGCCGGTTTTTAAACTTCTTATTATATAAGTGAAGTGCATATCAACCAATGAGACCACCCACCGCCTTAAGGCGGGGCCCCGCTGAAAGCGGTGGTCTGGCACCTCTCCAGTCGCAATTTTTAATTCTGAATTTTGAATTTTTAAACAATTTTAATTTTCAAGACCCGTGCCGGAATGACACAAGGTTTAGCGCATAGACTTCAAAAATCAAAATAAGCCCGAAGGCGGCTTTTCTTTATTCTATACGATTATAAGAAAATGTCAAAAAAGCCTTGAATATCGGGACTTCTTGCCCGAAACGAGAAAATTTGGTATAAAGTTATGTTCTTTAATAAAGGAGAGCCTTATGAAAGACTCTAAAGGCAGAACCTACGCCCTTTCCCCGGGCGCGATACTTTTTTACGACAAGAGGAATGGCGCCTTCATGGCTGGCGAAAATTTGATGGATACACGCTATTGGCACAATGGCCAAAGCGACGCCGACGACAAAATATTTTTCGAACGAGACCTATCGGTCGACGAAGCGATATCTGTGGCCCAAATAGCGGCCAACATCGCCGGATTGGAGATAGCGACCGAAGACATCGGCCACGTGATAAAATTCACGTTACGCGCACCTCTGTGAAACAAGACCCTTTCACCGCTTAGCGGATGGAAGGGTTTTTTATCCTTAAAAAGAGCAATGAGAGGATGGCGAGCATCGCCCAAAAAAGGCAGGCGAGATCGTTCTTAAAATACGGCACGTCCACCAATCCGTGGACAATGACAACGATGAATGCGCCCAGAACGCCGAGAGACAAGAACTTAGCCGAATAATCTTTATTTCTATTTGCCAATTGCCAATTGCCAATTGCCAATTTAATGGCTTTTCCAAGAATCCACGCAAACAACAATAAACCAATCAAACCCAGTTCAGTCCAAAAGTTCAAAACGATGTTGTGCGGGTAAAGATATATCTCGACCGGACGCCAAACCTTCTTCTTATAATCATCGTTCCAGACCACATGGCGATGGAACTCCGGGTCAGTGCCGTCGTCATAGAAGATGCCGGGGATATGATAGGGCTCGATGGCCTTCTGATAGCCAGCCAGGCCGGAGCCGGTGATGAAGCGACCGTCCTTAAGCATCTTCCAGGTCTCGGACCACTGGGCCACGCGCACTTGGCCGGAAAAATCCCGCAAGGCCAACTTGTCCTCGACCTTCTTGTATCCGCCGGGAATCACCGCCAAAGCCAGCACGGCGACGACGCCCAAGGTCACAGCGACCAATCTCGTTCTTTTGTTGCCCAAAAGTCCGACAATGAACAAGGCGGCTGCCAAAGCGACGATCGCTCCGTCGCTCTTGGCATAATAGATGGCCAGACCGGAAAGGACCGCGATGAAAGCCAGAAAAGCCTTGGTCTTCGAGCTCTTCCAATTATAATTCTCTTTGACGAACTTACCCGGATAGGCGGAGAGGAACGGATGATTGTCTTGATGCGAGGCGGCGACGGCCCCCAGGAGCAGCATTATGATCGGCGCCAAATAGAGACCGATAGCATTGGGATAGCCGAAAAAAGAAACTGAACGCCTAGTCGCCTCGGCGGCCCAAAGCGGATTGTCTATACCCAGGCCGGTGATCTTTTGGATGATGGCCCAAGAGGCGACGGCCAAGGCGCCGCAACCGAGCGACCAAACGATGCGCTCTATGTCTTTGCGCCCTTGAAAGACATTCAATATCAGAATGAACAGCAAGGCCGGCTCGAAGAAATAGGCCTTCCAAATACCTAAAGCATCACTGGTGAAGCCGGCAATGGCCACGGCCGCCAAAGAAACCAAAAGCATCAAAACGATTTCGGTGCCAAAAGGATATTTGAGCCTGGTCTCCTTCGACCCCTTCTTGGAAAAGGGGCTGTTCTTCAAAAAATCCTTCACCCCATATTTGCCGCGCAAAAAATCCCCAAAGCGAGTGTGCCTCAAGGACCAAACGGCGAAAGCAATCAGAATCATCCCCTCCAAAAGAGTGGAAGGTAAGGGACCAATCTGAAATCGAACGACATAGGTCGGTAGCGCGGCCAACAAGAACATCAGCGCCCAATCAATGCGCCTCCAAGCCAAAACTGAAAACCCGATCAAAAAACCAGTGATAAAAAAAATCATTTTTAGCAATTAACATCTGGCCCTAGCCCCAATTGCTATTTGCCAATTGCCAACTACACCAGCATGTACAGACCCAGCCCGACTAAGAGCGCGCCACAGACTTTCTGCAGAGCCACTCCTCCACCAAGCTCCTCCTTGATGAATTTGGGGTAACGGGCCGAGACGAACAGTACTAAAATTATCAGGAAGAAATATTGCACGCCCTGCAAAGAATTGATCAAGGCCACATTGCCTAAAGAGATGGCGCGATTAAGGAGAATGAAGGCAAAGGCGGCGCTGCCGCGGACCAAGAAGAAGAACAGCCAATTCATCGGCTTGCCGGCCGATCGCCGATGTTCATGTATCAAACGGCGCCAGCTGGGGACTAAGAATATCAAATGAACGCCGATGAAGCTGCCCAAACGAGACCAGACGAAAGCGCCGACGAACGGCTGCTGAGCGTAGATGTATTTTATCAAAACATAGAAGGCGGCGAAGAAAAAAGCCGAAATTATCGAATTGACTAAAAGGCGCTGAGCAGGCCTATAACCGGCGTGTATACGGCCGAAGGTGTTTCCGAAAACATTCTTGAAGCGCTCGATGACCATATTAATCTCATAAAACCTGGTCCGTTTGACCGATATCAAAATGCCGCCGATGATCAAGACCGTGAAAGCCAAAAGCTGCCGTTCGGTCAGTTTCTCACCCAAAAAAGCAAAGGATAGCAAGAAAGAGAATATAGGGACCAGCGCGCCGACGATCGGCACCACGCGCGTGGCCTCGGATTGATGCAAGGCTTTATACCAAAAGACTAGGGTGACAAGGAACAATAATCCGGCCAGAAGATCGATTATCAATTCTTGGACATTCGGCACCCAGGGATCGAGAAAGAGCAAAAAGACGTTCAAAAAACTCCAAACGCCGACATAGAAAGTATAGACTATGGAGGAGTGAATTTTTTTGGACAACAAAAACTTATCGGCCACATAGACTCCGGCATTTATCAAATAAGCTAAAATGGCGACTGTCAACCACATCGCAAATCAAAGATTAACATTAATAAAAGCCGTTGTGCCGGCAAATGTCCGCATAAGCCTGGCCACTCGGCTTGACATGGCGCTCAAAGGTCTCGCGGTCGAAACCGCAGAGGCCGAACTTCGGAGCCCAGCCATGAGCCCACTCGAAATTATCCAAAAGCGACCAATAAAAATAACCTTGAACGGAAACCCCTTCCGAAATGGCGCGATGGACCCAAAAAAGATGATCCTTGATGAAGCGCTCGCGTTTTCCGTCCGAAGCGTCGGCCACGCCATTTTCCATTATTATTATCGGCTTCTTGAAACGGCTCAAATACTTCAAAATGTTATAGATCCCCTTGGGATATATCTCCCAGCCCATATCCGATACTTCTTTGTTCTTATTCTTGATGAAGGGCGGGCAGAAGACGACTCGATTGTGAAAATAATAATCCAGTCCCAAAAAATCCAAATGCTTTTTGACGCGGCGGACCAAGATGCCGTTGGCCAAAAAATTGAACAGCGCCGCCAACAGAGCCTCCGGAGGGAACCAAGGACGGGCCGGATCGAAATTATTGCCCAAGTGCGTCAGACTGACATAGGCCTTTGGCCTGATGGCGTGAATGATCCGATAGGCCTCACAGTGGGCCTTGGTCAGATTCAAATAGACCCTTAAGGCCTTAAAGATGTTTCTCTTGTTGGGCGGGAACTTGCCGCTGGTATAACCGTTCAGAACATGGACCGTCGGCTCATTGATGGTTATCCAATAATCGACCAGGTCGCCAAGCTCCTCAGCCACCACTCGAACATACCTCTTATAATACTCAATGGTCTTCTTGTTGGCCCAACCGCCCTCGGCCACTATCCACATCGGATTGGTCCAGTGCCAAATGGTCACGACCGTCTTGATGCCGCAATATCTCAAATACGACAAAACATGGCGATAGTGCTCGATGGCCTCGGAGGAGAACTCTCCTTCCACCGGCTCGATCCTGGCCCATTCCAGTCCCAAACGATAGGCGCCGCAATTCAGGTGCCTGATAAGCTCGGCGTCCTCGACATAGCGGTTATAGGAATCGCAGGCCCTTCCTGCCACAAAATCCTTATAATTCAAACCTTTACGACGCAAAGAGGCCAAACGCTTGGCAGACATCTCCCACTGACTCCAATCGTTGATGGCTCCGCCCTCTATTTGATAGGCGGAAGTCGAGACGCCCCACAGGAAACCCTTGGGGAATTCATAGAAATCCGATCTGGAACGATATTTTTCGTCAATCATAATCATCGATATACATC
>CAZPAK010000060.1:0-4752 GCA_964584605.1 uncultured Gammaproteobacteria bacterium | reverse complement strand
ATCTTAGTCCAACTTTAACAGGATTTAAGGGTAAAATCAAGCTGCTTAAAGCTTGATTTAGCGCATTTGAGATGCTAAGATAAGAGGCATGGAAAGGGGTGTTTTAAAAGACAAAAAAGGCTGGCCAGGAGTCGGCAACCGTCATGTCACCGATTTCTTGGAAAAAAGCCTGCAAAGCGGCAGGCTTTCCAGCTCCTATATCTTCCTGGGTCCTCAAGATATAGGCAAGACCGCCGCGGCAATCCACTTTGCCGCCAGTTTGTTGTGCCAGAACCGGCCTGAAGGTTCTTATGCCCATCCCTGCCTCGATTGCCCGTCTTGCCGTCAGATGAAAGGATCTTCCGGCGGCTTGGAAACGGTGCATGGCGACTTTCATTTTTTAAGGCGCGCCGATGGTAAGAAGAATATTTCCATCGAAGACACGCGCGAGTTCATCAGGCTTCTTTCTTTGAGTTCTTTTTTTAATTCCTATAAGATCGGCATCGTCAAGGATGCTGACAGCTTGAGCTTGGACGCGGCCAACGCCTTACTCAAGACATTGGAGGAGCCGCAAGCCAAAGTGGTCATCATGCTGACGGTCTCTCGCCTGGAAGTCTTGCCGGCCACCATAGTTTCCCGCAGCCAGGTTTTGAGATTCTATCCGGTCAAAACATCTTTGATCTATGACTATTTGGTCGACGATCTGGATTGCCAGAGGAGCGAGGCCAAAATCGTCTCTCGCCTGGCTCTGGGCCGCCCCGCCTTGGCCGCCCGCTTGGTCGAAGAGAAGGATTTCGCCGCCGCCTATCGGGAAAAGGCTTCGGCCTTTTTGGGTTTTTTCGGTTCGGACATCAATTCCCGGCTGTCGGTCGTATCGTCTTTGATCGAAAAGGAGAATGAAGAAGATAAAGTCGAAAAGTCTCTGAGAATATTGAGCATTTGGCAGGGCGCGGCTCGCGACGCCCTCTTGCTGTCTTCCAACAACGGCGACCTGCTTCAGCATGAGGACCAGCGGGACGGTTTGCTGGCGGCGGTCCGATCGATCGGTCCGGCCGGCGTTTTGCGCTTGTTCAAGCTTTTGAAGCGCGGGGAGGAGCAAGTGCGGGCCAATGTCAACCCTAAATTGGTTTTGGAGAACATAGCTATCAATATAAAATAAAAAATATGGGCAAAAAAAGAATTTTAATCGTTTTGACTTTGGCCAGCTTGGCTCTTTCGGGCTGCAGCGTCTCCGTCAAGACCAAGGACACCTCAGGGGTGGACGGCGGCTTGTTCATGAGCACCAACAAAGGACAGACTTGGACGCAGATGGCCGCCGTGCCGACGGTCAAGGGGGTTGAAAGCATCAGCTCTTTGGACGCGGCCTCCATCTCTCTCGACCCTTCGGATGTCGATGCGGTCTATTTCGGCAGCATATCCAAAGGCCTTTATTATTCATACAATCTCGGCTTGGGCTGGCAAAAGGCCCATTCCCTGCCCGAAGGAACGGTCAATGATGTGGTTGTCGATCCGGCCGACAAATGCGTCGTCTATGCGGCCGTCGGCAACAAACTCTTCCAATCCAAGGATTGCAACCGCAGCTATGAGCAGATCTATTACGACAACAACCTCCAGACCGAGATAAGCGCTATCGCCATAGACCACTACGACAGCGATCGGGTCTATATCGGAACCTCCCAGGGGGATGTCTTCAAGAGCTCCGATCGCGGAGTCACCTGGCGTCCGGTCTTGCGCTCCGGCTACCGTATCTATAAAATAGTCGTCAGCCCTCAGGATAGCCGAAGGATGCTCCTTTCCACCAACGGCAACGGAATGTATCGCTCTTATGACAATGGCGAGAACTGGGAGCCGATCAAGGATAAGATGAAGGAGTTCCCGAACACTCACAAGATAATGGACTTCTCCCTGTCGGCCTCTGAAGACGGATTGATTTTGGCCGTCACCCAGAACAGCATGGTGAAATCGATCGACAATGGCGACACCTGGTCGAAGATCGAACTGATAACTTCGGAAAAGGAGGCGACCATCAACGCGATGGGGCTGAATCCCAAGGACGCCAAAGAGATCTATTATGCCACCCGAACGACTTTTTACAGTTCTTTCGACGGCGGCGTGTCGTGGTCGACCAGAAAGCTGCCGTCATCCAGGGCCGGTTGGAGGATAGTCGTCAAATCGGATCAGCCGAATGTCATTTTGATGGGCATGAGAAAGTTGAAATAAGAAGACAGCCAATAAAGAATTAAGGGATAAAATCATTATGAATCAGTATTTACAAGCCAAAAAGGAAGAGTTCGCCAAAGTCGTCGATTTTTTCAAGAAGGAGATCGGTTCTTTGCGCACCGGCAGAGCTTCTTCCGCCATGCTCGACAATGTCCAGGTCGAGGCCTATGGCATCAAGAATCAATTGGTCTCGGTGGCCAGCGTCAGCGTTTCCGACGCTCGAAGCATCGTGATATCGCCTTGGGACAAAAGCGTCATCAAAGATGTGGAGAAGGCCTTGGTCGAGGCCGACCTCGGGCTGGGCATCGTCAACGAAGGCGACAAGATCCGTTTGACCGTCCCGGTCATGACCGAGGAGAACCGCAAGAATCTGGTCAAGAAGCTCAATGAGATGATGGAGGGCTCGCGCGTTTCCGTGCGCCAGGTCAGGGAGGCCGTCAAAAAATCCATCGAAGCGGCCGAAGAGGACGGTTCGATCGGCGAGGACGAGGCTGAGCGATTCTCCGAGGAGCTGGAGGCGGAGGTCAAGAAGATCAACGATGAGCTGAAGGCCGTCCGCGACAAGAAGGAGCAAGAGATAATGACCATCTAGGAAGTTTTTAATTTTTAATTTTTAATTTTTAAATAATCCCAATTTTTTAAGAATTAAGAGTGAGAGAGTCAAATGCTGACTACCATAATCACTTTCATCCTGGTCCTGTCGGTGCTGGTGTTCGTCCACGAGTTCGGGCATTTCTATTCCGCCAGGAAGCTGGGCGTGAAAGTCGAGGAGTTCGGTTTCGGTTTTCCGCCCAGAGCCTTCGGCATCTATAAGAAGGTGGACGGCAAATGGGCGACCATCAAAGGCAATGCCGAAGTTTTGGATGCCGCCGATACAATCTATTCCATCAATTGCCTGCCTCTGGGCGGCTTCTGCAAGATCAAGGGAGAGGACGGTTCGGACAACGATCCGGACAGCTTCATCTCCAAGCCGATCTGGCGCCGCATAGTCATCATTTCCGCCGGCGTCATCATGAACATCGTGCTGGCCGCGGTCATTTTCTCCGTGGGCTATATGGTCGGCTTGCCGCAAGGAGTCGATTCGGCCGATAAAAATGCCATCATCAGCGAACGAAAGATAGTCGTGGTCCAGGTCATGCCGGATTCTCCGGCCCAAGCGGCCGGGCTTTTGGACGGCGATGAGATAGTCTCCATCGACGATAAGACTTTCGCCAATGACGCCGAGTTGAGGGAGTACACCGGATCCCGCCCCGGGCAGGAGGCCGTCTATAAGATAAAGAGGGAGAGTAGCGAGTCCGCCGATTATCGATTGACTTTGAACGACAATAACGGCAAAGGCGAGGCTGGCATCATGATAGTCAATGCCGGGCTGGTCCGCTACCCTTGGTATCTGGCCATTTGGAAAGGAGTGCTTGCGTCGATCGTCACGCTTTGGCTGATCATCGTCGCTTTCTGGGAGATAATCAAGAATCTGATTATGGGACATGGGATGACGACCGAGGTCGTCGGTCCGATCGGAATCGCTTCGATGACCGGGCAGTACGCCCGCCTCGGCATCATCTATCTGATGCAATTCACCGCGCTCCTGTCCTTGAATCTGGCCGTCATCAACTTCTTGCCTTTCCCGGCGATGGACGGAGGTCGCATCATCTTCCTGCTGATCGAAAAATTCAAAGGCTCTCCGGTCAGGAGGGACTGGGAGGCGGCCATTCACAATGTCGGATTCTTCTTCTTGATCGCTTTGATAATCTTGATAACCGTCAGAGATGTCTCCAGAGTGGCGGGGAAGTTCATCGCGTTTTGGGAGAGGATAGTGAATTAAAAATTAAAAATTAAGAATTAAGAATGAAAAAGTTAACCACTCTGTCTTTTTTAGTTCTATTTCTGGCCGGATGTTCCGGTCAGACAACTATCACTCCGTCGACTAATGAGATCGGCGTGGGAATAGGCAAAGAAAATAACCAAACTAAGTCCGCCGAGGAGACTTCTCCGGCGACGCAAGATAAAAAGACTATGAGTAATGAAACAGCTAAACAGGACCCCAATAAGCCGAACCCCAACTTGTTCGAAGACCTCTATAAGGATTACAAAGGGGCGATCATCAAGACCAATCTGGGAGACATCGAGATCGAGTTCTATGCCGGCGAATCGCCGTTCACGGTCAACAATTTCATGAACCTGGCCAAAATCGGTTTCTATGACAACACCTCCTTTCATCGCATCATCAAGGATTTCATGGTCCAAGGCGGAGACCCGAACTCCAAGGACGACGATTGGGGCAACGACGGCCGCGGCGGCCCGGGCTATCGCTTCGGAGACGAGTTCAATTCGCATCCTTTGGTCCGCGGTTCATTGGCTATGGCCAACTCCGGACCGGACACCAACGGATCGCAGTTTTTCATCGTCACGACTGAGGCCACGCCTTGGCTCGACGGCAAGCACACCAACTTCGGCAAAGTGGTCAAAGGCATGGATGTGGTCGACAAGCTCGAAGCCCTGCCGGTTGACGAAAATGACCATCCGACCTCCGAAGCGGCGATTAAGGCAATAGAG
>CAZPAK010000059.1:0-4774 GCA_964584605.1 uncultured Gammaproteobacteria bacterium | reverse complement strand
TTCTGGATATGTCCTCGTCAGTGACTTCATCGCCCAAGGCGACATCCGTGATCTCCGGTTCCGCCTCGTCTCTGCCCTCTCTCTGGTCCTCCGGAAAATACTCCGAAGACACATCATAGGTCCCGAAGAATATCCCCCAAGCCTCATCCTCGCCGTATCCGAGCAGCTTACCGGGCCAATCGCCGAAAGAAGTCGGGTCCTTGGCCAAAGCTGGAATCTCACCGGCTGCCGATTGCAATTCCTGACAATCCTTCAATCCCAAAGCTCGCACCGCCCGGCTCATCTCGGCCGCCGAAGCGAACTCGGACCAAAGACGATAGAAATTGGTCTCCGGTCCGACGCCATCCTTCTCGCCATAGAAGCGCAGATAGATCTCCTTCGGCCTTTGAGGATAGAACTTCCTCTCCTCCGCAGGCAACGCCCTTTTGACTTTCAAATACTGCTTTTGGCCGATTATGGCATTGGTCCGAAGGAAGCGGCAAAACTCTTTAAGGTCGTAGTAATAGAGATTGGCCACCTTGATGAGCGGACCGCTCGTCCGAAAACGGAAGAGGCTGTCCGAACCATTGAATTCATGTTTCCAGGCCGTCTTAGGCTTTGGCGGCAACAGCGGCTCTTCGGCGCGCAAACGCCGATAGTCGCAAGCGTAGACTGCCTTCTTGCTCTCTAAAAAAGCCACGGCCTCGGAAAACGACATCCACCTCTTGGCCTCGCGATAGAAGAAGTCGTCGCGCGAGAACCCCCGATAGACATCGCGCGGCACGGACGGCCAGCGCCTCCTCTCCGCTTTGTCCGTCAACCGCTGTCTGAACGCGCGATATTCCTCCCGGCCTCGGATCTTGAAATTATGAACCTTGGCCTTGAGAACCTGGTAAGGATAGAAACGCTTGTCTGG
Organism: uncultured Gammaproteobacteria bacterium; assembly: GCA_964584605.1. Lineage (GTDB taxonomy): Bacteria > Patescibacteriota > Patescibacteriia > Patescibacteriales > WJLG01 > JBAZHE01. The sequence goes on along the minus strand of CAZPAK010000059.1, from coordinate 3,879 downwards.
AGAGCTGACTCCGAAAAAAGTCGAATAGTTGAAATCCGAACAGGCCCAGTCCGGCCTTTGCGGCCAGCGAGCCTTCTCCGCCGGATCATCTATGCGGCTCCGATATCTCATGTACGACTTTATGCTGACGATGCCGGCCGCTCTGACCTTTTTGATCAAAACGCCGATCGGATGAAAGCCGTTCAGTTCCCAAGTCTGAACGCCGAAAAAAGACCGCGGACTGAAATTGGCAAAGGCCCTTCCCGGATGATATGGCCAACGGACCCTCTCCTCCTTGGGCAAGCCCTGTCGATGTCTGCGATAATCCTCTCGACTCCTCAACCCGGCCTTTCTGACCTTCTTGGAAAGTTCGGACAGAGACAGATACTTTCCGCCGAAAAAATCCTCGAAGGAATATTGCCCCTTATAGAACTTCTCCGGACGCTGGGGCATTTTCAGCTTCTTGTTCTTCGGCAGACCGGTCCGCCAAGAATGGAAGGCGGCGACACTCTTGACGCCGGCCTCGCAGACCATCTTCCTGGCGGTCTGATAAGAATAATGCCGATCGACCCTTGGGAAGACGACATCATGGTCATAGGCTGAGCCGAAGGCGCGCGACGGCCTTTTGGGGAACTTCTTTCCGGTCGCTTTGGACAGCTTGCCGAGGCTGGCCTGATAGACATCATAGCTGGTGATGCCCAGATCCCTGATACCAGCCAAAAACTCTTCGAAGCTGCAATCCTCCATTTTCAGAAAATCATATCGACCGTGGCCGAACATATCCTTGAAAGAATACTCGTCGCCATAGGCGCGATGCGGATCATGCGGCCACTTAATCCTTTGCTCGGCCGGCAAGCCATCACGATGAACCCAATATTGCTTAAAGGTCTTAATCCCAACAGAGCGCACTAAAAATCTTAACACTCTATAAGAAAAAACCTTAATATGTTTGATGCGAGCCATGACATCATGTTCCTTTCTTTTTGTTTTAAATGTACGATTCCGTTATTGAGAAATAACGGTAAATATTAAGATAAAAATAAGTTTCTGTCAAGACAAAAAGGCTTTTTACGCCCTTGCTGAAAAGGGTTCAGACAAAAACGCTCATCAAACACTTCAAATGCTCAATTTTATATGATAAAGTGATACAATAAAGCATTCCAATATGGGTATATACGAAAAAATCAAAGATTTAGGAGGCTGGCTGGCCGAAGGCGAGGCCGAATTATTGTACGATTTGGCCGCCAAGGCGCCAAAAAACGGCAAGATAGTCGAAATCGGCTCTTGGAAAGGAAGGTCGACCATCGGTCTGGCTTCCGGCTCAAAAAAGGCCAATGGCGGCAAAATCACGGCCATCGATCCGCACACCGGTTCATCAGAGCATCAGGGCGGCGGCCAAGGGGTGAACACTTTTGAAGAATTCAAAAAGAACATCAATGAGGCCGGTTTGGCCGACATGATACAGCCGATAGTCAAAAAATCGTCGGAGGCCGTAAACGATTTTCATGAACCCATCTCCCTGATATTCATCGACGGCGGACACGAATACGAATTCGTCAAACAAGACTTCGACCAGTGGGTGCCAAAAGTGGTCGATGGCGGAATCGTGGCCCTGCACGACACGATCAGCTGGGGAGGGCCCAGACAAGTGGCCGAAAAAGACCTCTTCCTTTCCCGCAACTTCAAAGACACCGGTTTCGTCAATTCGATATCTTATGGAACTAAGACGGAAAAGAACAATTTATTCGACCGCTGCCGAAATCGCTATATCCTCTTCCTGAAAAACACCTTCGACCTGCTTTGGTCGTTGCGCAAAAAATCCGGATTATTGAAAAAGATGGAAAGGATGTTCGGCAAAAGGATAAACAAGATATTCAGATCGATGCAATGAAAAAACTCGCCTGGTGGCGAGCTTTTTTTATTGAAAGAAAGGATCATCTTTTTTTGACCTTGGCCGATGCTTTGACCGGCCCGCAACCATTGTCGCCGTTTATCAGTTTGGAATAATCGGAAATGAATTTGACCTGCTCCAAACGGCGCTGGAAAGAGAACTCCCCCAAATGATCGGTATAATTGATATTGAAGATGGCCTTCAGCTTCTGGCCCCGCATGGCGATGGTCGTCAATGAACAGTTGAAGGAATTTATCTCCGGGCTGGCGTGCAGAGGGAAGCCCAGCGCCGCCCCGAAACAGGCGCGGATGACATTGCCATGGGCGGCGATCAAAATCCTTTGGCCTTTATATTTCTTAAGGACTTCTTTGAAGAACTTGACCGTACGCTTGGCCTTGTCGCGCTCTCCGTCCTTGTTCAGCTTCTTCTTGGTCGGATGGCCATAGACGATCTCGTTGTGCTCGGCCAGCTCGCGGCAAAAAATTATCTTCTTGACGCCGATCTTCTTCTGATATTTGCAAATGGCCTTGGCCGTGTCGGCGGCGCGATTCATGTCCGAAGACAAGACAGCGTCAAAAACGAAACTGCGAAGGTATCTGCCGGTCTTATTGGCCTGCTCCCAACCCTCCAAGCTCAAATGCGGGCCGGCGTGCCAAGGCGTGCCATCCAAGCCGAAATTGTTCTTGCCATGCCTGACAAAAGTGACCAATGTGTCGTTCATAGTGTGTGATGTTTGGTTAACCTCCTTACAATATATTATCATATCGCGCGTATTTGCGGAATTTTCAGCCTCAAGACTTTGACAAAGCCGCGCCAAGGGGCTTATAGTTATATCATAAGAAAAATCTAAAGAATCAAATAGACACTTCTTCACATCGACCGGCAGGGCGCAAAGCGTGGCCACCGGTCGAAACAAGATAGATGAGGATCCTCACCAACGAATACGCTTGCAATGTGCCAGATTTCAAAGAACCAGCCAAAGGAGGACCGGCGAATTTCGCTCGGCTTTTTTTTAATTTCACGACCAAGGACAGCAAAAAACATCTCTGGCAGGGCATCATCTTCAGGGAATTGGATGAAAAGAGCGCTTCTTATTCCTTAAAAAAACTGAAAGACCTTCGCGCCAACAGGGAAATATTCCTCTTTAAGATGCCGCGATCGTTCACCACTTCCGTCCTTAAGGCGAAAAAAGTCGGAGACTGCCGCTCAATGTTGTCCGAGCCGATAGCCAAGCTGTCGAACCTGATAAGGAGAATCTCGCCCGACATCGTCTTTCTCAATGGTTTTTCCCTGGGCAACTGGATGATCATGGAGGCCGCGAGGTCGGCCCAAGTGCCTGTAGCGGTCCAGCACGCCGGTCTTTGGGGCGTCGAACTCGATGTCTATAGGGACTTCTACTCGCCTGCCGGCATAAAGATGATGAAGGACATGGAAAGAGATGTTTCGCGCTTCGCCGCCGCCGAAATATTCCTAAACGATTTCACCAAAGGATACTTCGACAAAAACATACTCAAAGACAAGAGACAGCGCAAAAGTTCGGTGAAGGTGATCCCGTTGCCGGTCGAACTTTCCTTCTTTAAGCCAGGACAGCGAAAGAACGACCGCTTCCTTTTCGATCCCAAGATGTTCCATATCGGCATCATCGCCCGCTGGGATCGCATAAAGAACCATGAGGCCTTGGCCGACCTGGCCCAAACAGCCAATGAAAAAGGGCTTCCCTGGTCGTTCCACTCCGTCACTAAAATACCAGATACCAAGAAAAAAATCACCCTTAAGAACAAATATCGCCGTAACATCGATGTCATCGGCCACCTGACCAAAGAAGATATCAGAGAATTTTGCAGCTCCAATGACCTAATGATCATACCTTCCAAGTTCGATGTCTCCCCCACAACGCTCTTGGAGGCCCTGGTCTGCGGAACACCGACGGCCATCTCTAAAAATGTGGGATTCGTAGATGACTACAAAAAGCATGGAGCCAAGGACTGGATCATCGATTTCGATGATCC
>CAZPAK010000058.1:0-4882 GCA_964584605.1 uncultured Gammaproteobacteria bacterium | reverse complement strand
ATGTTGGGAAAATAGTAGATAGTTTTTCCTAGTATTTATTGGAATGACAAGGATTAGATTCAAGGTTCTTTAACAACTCAAAAGAAAGGAGATAAGCTATGAAAAAGCTTATCGGGTTTGTATCGTTTGTGTTTTTCGCTTGTTTTTCTCTGGCCGCACAGGAATATTCTTTTCACACTTCCTCCGGCCTTGATACTATCTTTGCCGTGGCGGGAGAGGATGTCGAAGAGACATATTTTCTGTCTGGCGAGAATATCACAAAACTGGAGCTGCAGTTCGATTGCGGCTGCTTTCTGAACATCCTCGACGAAGACACGATTTTGTATCCCGATGGTGATTATGCGACAGTCGGAAGTCATGAAGTTTCCGGTCAAACCGTCTATTACACATTCGACCGGCCATGGGGCTTTCGTCAGCTTCTTACCTTGAAAGGTAAAATGCGAGCACCATCCGCTAACCCTTACGAGGTTGGTTCCGGGCAGATAAGTTTCATGGTTCGGGCTAAGATTATCGAGGCCGATGGTGATACTCAGAAGGTAGAGAAAATGTTCACTATCAGGCGGATAGAACCGCAAACTTTCGACCAAACCATGGGTAATGGATTAAATCGCATCGAATACGCCGGTCAATCTGGCTACCTTGTTTACTGTTCGGAATATTCCCATGGATATTTCATATCTGATTCCAAAGTTCGCTATTGCGTACCTTGGACCAGGAATGGCCTATGGTCGTCAGACGAGTACACGGGTGCGGTGGTGGCCAGTTGGGGATGGGATATGGCTAAGGCCAAAAAAGTCTCCAATGGAGTTATGTATGATTATCCGTTGGCCGACAATCTGCTACTCAAGCCGGGTTACTGCGCGATATGGAATGAGACTTCTTATTATGAATCGAAGGATTTGGGCCGGATCAACTCTGTGTCCAAAGAAGACGCCTATGCCAGGTATGATTCGGGCAAGGTTGTCTACGTTCCGGATTCTTTTTTGGCCAACTACCTTAATTCGACTTCGCTTAAGTCGGTCGGTACCGCAAGCGTTGCCAAGATGATTTTTCAGAGTCAGCGAGTCGTTTTCGACCCTCTGGGCCGAAAGATGTCCGTCGGTCTATCGGCTATGGGCCTCAAGCTGGTCCGTCTGCCGAACGGAGCGACGGCCAAGAGCATGAACCTTAACCGGCTAACGCGTTAAAACGCTTAGTCGCAAAATATGAGCCGTGGATGAGGAATCATCTTCGGCTCTTTTATTTTTGTAGCAACCGTGATAATAAGTTATAATAATCATTGTCATTCCGACCGGAGTTCCGCCGCGGCGGGACGGAGTGGAGGGATCACTTTCTTTTTGCAATAGTTGTTTAGCTCGGAGCTATAGGAATCCCTCGGCTCCACTGCATTGCGCTCGGGATGACAAATAGCGAAAATGAAAAATTTTTGGCAGACAATCAAAAAACCGATATTGGCCTTGGCGCCGATGGCCGGGATCACCGACCCGTCTTTTCGTTATTTGTGCGGGAAATATGGCGCGGATGTGGTCTATAGCGAGATGGTCAGCGCCACCGCCATGTTCCATGGCAGCCAAAAGACCTTTCGTTTGATGGAGTCATATAAGAAGAACGGCAAGGCCAAATTCGTCGTCCAGCTGTTCGGGGCCAATCCGAAGCATTTCGCTTATGCGGTCAAGCAAGTGGAGAAGAGAATCAGGCCGGATGGCATCGACATCAATTTCGGTTGCCCGGTTCCCAAGATCCATAAGGCCGGAGCCGGTGCCAAACTCTTTCAGGACTTAGAGTTGTCGCATGATGTCATCGAAGCTTGCACGGATAACACGAAATTGCCGATATCCGTAAAAGTCAGGATCAAGGCCGGCAGGGTGAGCGTTTTGGATTTTATCGAGAGGATGAAGGATTTGCCGATATCTTGTTTAATGGTCCATGGCAGGACTTTGGTTCAGGGTTTTGCCGGTCCGGCCGATTTGGCCGTCTTAGAGCGCGCTCGCAAGAAATTCAACGGCGTCTTTCTGGCCAACGGCGGCGTTTCCGATAGGACGAGCGCCGAGGAAATGCTCAAAAAGACCGGAGCCGACGGCCTTGGTATCGGCCAAGGATCTTGCGGAAGGCCGTGGATTTTCGATCAGATAAAAAAGAAAAAAGAAAAAAGAAAAAATGTAAAAGAGATTTTTCAAATTGCCTTGGAGCATGCTAAAATGATGTACAGGGAAAAAGGCGATCAAGGCGTTATTGAGATGCGCAAACATCTGTGCTGGTATGCCAAGGGTTTGCCGGGAGCGGCCGAGTTGCGCAAAGAGTTCACCAAAGTTTCAAATATTGACGACATAAAGAAGGCGATGAGGGACTTTTTAAGATTCGCCAAGTAAGTACCTTTAAAAAGGAGGCAGTATGGCCGTTTCGATTCTGCGGCGAAAGTGGTTTAAGGGCTTGATTACATCCGCCCATATAAGTTTGGATATGCTCGACAGGTGCATTGATGACATGAGCATGCGCCAACTGGCCAAGATTAAAGTGGAGAATGTTTTGGAGATTTTGCTTTGGCCGACCGTCAATGATCAATATGTCAGGTCAGCGGCTTTGTCGCTATCCTTTCGTCTGGCTTCCTGCGGCCTGATTGAAAGAAGATTGCTATCAAAATATGGCCGCCGCAAAATAGGCGGCGCCGAACTTTCTTGCTTAATGGTCTTGGACAAGTTGTCCGACAGGGTCAGGTATCGAAACAGCTGATTTTTCAAATCAAAAACCGACCAGGTTCTTCACCGGTCGGTTTTTTTATAGCCACTTTTTGATTTTGAAGTAGATGATCATTCCCAGCGTGCCTATTCCCATCATACTCATTATTATCCAAAAACCGGAAGGATTGTCCACAAAGGGCATACCTGTGACGGTGTTCATTCCGAATATGCCGGCAAGGAGCGAGAGGGGGAAGACGATGACTGAGAATATCGTCAGGGTCTTCATTATGTTGTTGGTCTGGTTGTCGAGAAGGGATTCATTGGTCTCGTGCAGAGCCTCGGCCACTTCCTTTTGGCTTTCGGAGAACTCCCAAATGCGCTTGGTCTGCTCGATCAAATAGGTGTAATAACCGACCATCTTGCTGGAAGATATTATCGAGCTTTTCATTTCCATTATTTTCTTGAGGATGTTCTTGTGATTGAGCATTATCCTGCGGACGGCGATGATGTTGCGGCGCATCTCTAATATCTCAGAGACGGATTTTTTCTGATGTCCGGAGAAGATCAGTTTCTCGGTGTCGTTCAAGCGAGCATTTATCTGATCCATTATCTGATAGCAATGCTCGATGAGTTTTTTCAATAGTTCATAGAGCAATATGGACGAGGAGGGGAGCTTGTACGACAGTAATGAATATTCGTCTTTTTTGCAGATGTTGAAGAAGTCGTTGATGGTCTTGATCTTTTCGGTGTGCAAGGTCACCAGCAGTCCGTGGCTGATGAAGAAATTTATCTCGGCGGCGGCTATCTTGTGCCCATCGAAAATGGGAAAATGCAGCGTGAGGAAGAAGTATTTGTCCTGTTTTTCGACGGTCGGCCTTTCCGCCATGACCTTGGCCGATGAGGCCCGCAGCTCCCTAAAGTCGAAATTATATTGTTTGAACCTCATTAAATACTCCAATTCCTCCTTGCCGGGATTGGCGATGTTGATCCAACGTATCCTGGATCTGTTCTTGGAATTGGAAATGGTGATCTCTTGTATTTTTTGAGATACTTTTTCGTATTTGGCCATGGCCTCCTTGTATGATTTCAAGTCTTTTGAAATTATAGCATGAACACCATTCCATCGTAAACGCCTTTTATGCTATAATATCTATGCATGGCTGAAGAATTGACCGGCGCCTCTTTTGAGGCTCCAAAAAAATTAGAAAATCTTGATGGCTCTCCTTTGGAGAGTCCGGATTTTGGTTTGGAGAAAAAGGAGACTGTCGGCGAACAATCATCGGAAGTCGCCCAAGAGAGGCCGACCATAAGCATCCCGGCCGCCGTTCCGGCTGTTGGCGGCTCCCCTTTTGATCAAAGGCAAAAACAAGTCGAAGGCCTGATGTCTAAAGGGCTGGAGGAAATATATCTGTCTTTGCCGCCGGAAAAACGGGCGGAGTTCAAGAGAGTGGGAGAGGAGACCGCGCTCAAGGTGAATCAGCTTTTGGAGAAGACCAAGGTCAACATCGGCAAGATAGTCAATTTGATAAAGAAATGGCTTTCACTTCTGCCCGGGGTCAATAAGATGTTTTTGGAGCAGGAGGCCAAGATTCGTACCGACGAGATAATCAAGCTTAGAAAAAAGGAATAATAAAGGTGATGCTTTTTTAGAATTTTTTAGCTGTTCAATCGCTCCTTGCCTTTTGAAAGACGCTCGATTTTTTCCGGCGAAAAATCTCGCTCTGTTTTTCTCGGATTTTTCGCCTTTGGGCGATCCGAGCAAAATCCTCGAAAAAAGCTTTCAAAAGGCAAGGAGTGATTGACTGTTTGTTCTTAAGATGGACATAGGCATACAACAACAAAGCGTCAACTTGCCGGATTTCTCGGAGGTTCAATCCGACTCCGGGTTTTTATCGTCTTTGATTGGTCCATTGGTCTTGTTGCTGTCGGCCGTCGCCGCCTTGGTCGTCGGCCTAAGGGTTCTGCGCTACTTTTTATCCCGCAACCGTTATTTTGAGAATACGGTCTTTTTGATTCGTCTGCCCAAGGACAAGCCCGGCGAGGCCGGCAAGGAGGCAAGCATACAGCAATTGAGAGAGGATATTTCCATCGGTGAGTCGATTTTCTCTTCGGTCGGCGGCCTCAAAGCCCAGCGAGGCCCCATAGCTTGGTTGATGGGGCGCGAGGATCATTTTTCCTTTGAGATCGTCGGCAGCGATAAGAAG
>CAZPAK010000057.1:0-5002 GCA_964584605.1 uncultured Gammaproteobacteria bacterium | reverse complement strand
CGCGGAGAGTGCGTCCAGGTATGCCGCCAGACCTTCGACTTGGTCGATGCCGACGGCAAAGTTTTGGCCAAGGACAAATATTTGTTGTCTTTGCGCGACCTCAATCTCTCCGAGCGACTGAACGACCTGGTCGAAGCCGGCGTCACCAGCTTCAAGATCGAAGGGCGCTTGAAGGACGACGCCTATGTCGGCAACGTGACCGCCGAGTATCGCCGCCGCTTGGATGCCATTATTGATGCCTCCAAAGGAAAATATGTTCGCGCCTCCTCCGGCCGCGTCTCTTTGTCTTTCGTTCCCGATCTTTCCCGAACCTTCAACCGTGCCTACACTGAATATTTCATCGACAAGCGCCAATCGGACATCGTTTCGCCGGAAAGCCAGAAGGCCTTGGGCAAGTTCGTCGGTACCGTCAAAGAGTGCACGCGCGATTATTTCGTTCTGAAGGAAAAAGGTGATTTGAAAAACGGCGACGGCATTTGCTGGCTGTCTGAAAGCGGTTTGGTCGGCGTGAATGTGAACAAGGTGGACAACTGGCGCATCTTCCCGGCTCGCCGGCAATATATCGCTCCTGGGACCAAGATCTATCGCAATCAGGACCTGGCTTTCGAGAAGGCCGCCGCATCCGGAGCTGAGCGTCGAGTCGCCGTCGATTTCATCATAGAAGAGGATGAAAAAGGTTTTAAGGTGAGTATTGAGGATGAGGACGGCAATGAGTTCTCCAAAAAGTTCGTCATCGGAAAGGCTTTGGCCAAGAAGAGCGGCCAAGAGGACCTTTGGCGCGAGCAGTTCTCCAAATTGGGGGAATCGATCTTCGTTGCCCGTGATTTCCGTTTCGCTTTGGCCGAAGAGTATTTTGTGCCGATGTCGATTTTGAACGAATGGCGCCGAGAATTGGTCGCCGGCCTGGTCAAGGAAAGATCGGCCAACTATCCACGCATCGAAGTCGAGCATAAAAAAACCGAACATGATTTTCCGGTCAAGAAAGTAGATGCCTCTTATAATGTCATCAACGCGCTGGCTAAGGATTTTTACAAAAGACATGGTGCCGAAGTGGTAGAGGAGGCTATGGAGAAGACCCACGATTCCTACGGCAAGAAGCTGATGACCACCAAACATTGCTTGAAATATTGGCTCGGGGCCTGTTCCAAGAAGGGCAAGACGTCCGTCGAGTTCAAAGAGCCTTTATATCTTGTTCGGGAGGGCAAAAAGTATAAATTGAAATTTGATTGCCAGAATTGCCAGATGGAGATATTCGATTGATCGTCCTACCGATTTTTTAAAAAAAGACCGCCAACTCTGAAAAAGGGTTGGCGGTTTTCGTTTCGGACATCAGGCCAGAAGGAGTACGATGCCGATCGCACCCATGGCCACGGCCACTTTGAAGAACAAGGGGTCGCCGGTCTTGGACTTTCCCATCATGATCTTGCCGGCAAGGAAGATCAGGACCGCGCCGAGAATCCCGGCACCGAAGGACTTGCCGCTCTGGTCGCCCATGCAGCCGCCAAGGGACAACAGGAAAAGGACGGGCAGATAATTGATAAGGCTCGACATGTTGGGCCCCTTTCTTGAGTCTTAACTTTCGAGTTCGACATGAAACCAGGTCTGGTCCCGGTCGTGGGCCAGTCTTTTGGCCGGATTGTCCGTGCCGTTCTCGATATCGCTCATCCCGCGCAGGCCCTTGCAGAATACATGGAAAGGCCCTTGGCATGGCACGAGTTCGATCGTTCTTGCGGCCGGCGGATAATCGAGGTCGCTGTTTATTATAACGATGTCGTCGTTGTAGCAAACGTCATCCGCATCTCCAGCATAGGTGCCGCGGGAAGTTTTCTGCGACTTGGTGACGACGATGTCTCCAAGCAAGAACGCTTCGTCGGTGATCGGCAGGGAATTGGCGACCTTGGCCAATCTCCAGCCAAGGTCGAATGGTTTGATCAATTCGAGACGAATCAATTTGCAGGCCGACTCGACTGATTCCACTAGCGTTTGAAAATTCTGACCAGGCCGCTCAAATAGCTCCATCGTCCAATTGCCATTGGCGTCCGGGTCTTTTGCGACGTTGATGTCTATGGGCGGATCGAGATACAAGTCCGGCGACTTTGCTTGCTCGCCGAAGATGTAGCCTTTGTCGATCAGCCCCATCACCATCGATTCGACAAGGTCGACCGGCGGCTTTAGGCCAAGGTTGACGGTGGCGAATCGCACACTCTTGTCATTGGGCATATCATCCTCCTTTTATGTTCGATTATTCTTGTTAAGGTGCGAGATTTTCTTTTTATTCAAGCATTTTGTCGCAAGTATGTCAAATATAGCGCAAAGGTCCGTTTCAATCCATTGAATAAAATGTTATAATAGAATTTGATTCAAAAAAACATCCTATGGGAATATTCGTCAACGGCCGCGAGGCCTTTTTCAGCGCTCATGATCTGCCCATCTTGATATCGGGCAAAGAGGGGAGCGGAGCTTCTTATTTCAGCCTGTGCCTGATAGCCGATTTTTTGCGCCGAGGGCATAAGATACTTTTCTTTTCGGCCTTTCCGGCGGCCAAGATAGATTTGATGAGGCAGGTCTCCGATTTGGATCGCGGCAATTGCGAGTTCGTCAAGAACGGCGATCCGATACAGGGCAAAAGGGCGGTCATCCTCGAATCCAGCGATGAGGCCGACATCATCAATGAGGTGAAGAGGGTGGCCGATCTCGAAGAAAGGGTCATTTTTTTCAAGAACATGGACAAGTACAGTTCGGCTTTGTTCTCTGCCGTCAATTCGACACCTCGCTTGATCGTGTCCGGCGATGTGGATAAGTGCGCTTTCGTCACCGATCTGTCAAAAAAGGACTTTTCGACCATGATTTTCTTTTCTAAGCCTGAGGCCTATAAGATGGATGATTTTTCCAATCTTAAAAAATATCAAGGTATGGTCAAGGGGGTCAGTCATAACGGCATCGTTCAAGTGATTGAAGAGCCGGATGTTGATGACTTGGATTATAGGCTATAATCATATGAAAAAAAACAAGGAGGAGCGGCATGATTTTGTGGAAAAAGAGATATTGGCCCTTTGGAAGAACGCTTCGCCGCGCAAGCGTCTGCGGATATTGGAGCTGTTCGATCGGCAGATAGCCTTTTTGCAGCACGAGAGGATAGTTCATCTGTTGGTCACTTTGTTCTTCGGCGGCGCTTCGCTTTTTCTCGGCTGGGCCGTTTTGATCAGTGTCAGTCTGTATCTGCCCATAGTTTTCATAGCCGTATTGGCGGTGACCTTTTTCTATGTCATCTACTACTATCGCCTGGAGAACGCCTGTCAAAGATGGCAAAAGACTTCGATCGGACTGGAAAAGGAGTCTCTCGCGAAAAAGAAATGAACATTGAAAAACGCCTCGTCATCGCAGAGGCGTTTTGAAGATATGATGGAATTCGATTATGTAATAAAAAACAGTCCGCGCAGCCGCCATCTTCGCTTGATCGTCAAGTCTTCCGGCGAGGTCGTGGTGACCAAGCCTCGGCTTCTGGCCAAGAGCCTGGCCGAGGATTTCGTCAAGAAGAAACGAGCTTGGATAGAGGGTTGTTTGGCTAAGCTGGCGGCCAAGAAAGAAGTCTTCGGAGCTTTGCCGACCAAGGATGATTTTTTGGCCAATCGCTACAAGTTTCAGCGCTCGATCCGCGAGAGAGTGGAAAGGCTCAATGCCTTTTACGGCTTTGCGTACAAGGCCATATCGGTCAAGAACACCAAGACTCGCCTGGGCAGCTGTTCGCGTCGCGGCAATCTCAATTTCAGCTACCAGCTGTCGGCATATCCGGACGAAGTCATCGATTATGTGGTCGTCCACGAACTTTGCCATCTTGAAGAGTTCAATCACTCCAAAGCCTTTTGGTCGTTGGTCGCCAAAGCTGTGCCGGACTATCGGCGGATAAGGAGGGTTATAAAGGTGCTTTGACCGCCCATTTTTGCTTTTAGGGTCGTTAGAATGTAAAATTATAGGACGATAACAATTAAAGCGAAAATTATGGACACCAAACCCAATCTTTTGAAGGCCATCGCCGGCGAGTCCATGGCCCGCAACAAATACACCTTCTTCGCCAAGATCGCCGCCAAAGAGGGTCTGATCTGGATCTCTAAGGTCTTCGAGGAGACCGCCGACCAGGAGCGCGCCCATGCCGAGGAGGAGCTGGAGCAGATCGATAAGACGACCGAGATGACCAACACCTATGACATCCATCCGCTGGCCGACACCCTGCAGAATCTGCGCAACGCCGCCGCCGGCGAGAAGTACGAGTTCGAGGTGATGTATCCGACCTTCGAGGCCAAGGCCAAGGAGGAGGGCGATGAGGCTGCCGCGACCTTGTTCCACGAGATAGCCGAGGTCGAGGAAAAACATCACGAGCGCTATGTCAAGTTGGCCGACCGTTTGGAGCAGGGGAATCTGCTCTCTGGCCAAAGCGAAGAGACCGAATGGAAATGCCTCAATTGCGGCTACATCCATAAGGGCTCCGAGGCTCCGCACGTCTGCCCGGTCTGCAAGAAACCGCAAGGCTGGTACATGCAGATCGGCTTCGTCCGCTAGGCCTCTTTACAACTTCTTTAAGGGTGATAAAATATCGGTATATTTTTAAAAGGGTATAAAGCCCTTATAAAATAAAAATTATGTTTTTCGATCCAAGCGAAGATTCACAGGACGAAGAGGAGGACGTGTCCGACGACCTTTCCATCGACGAGGAAGGCACTGACGACATCTCATCCGACGACGATGATGACGGCTTAGAGGACGACCTGGAATCACTCGACGAGGAGTTCAACGACTCCGAGGAGGAAGAAGAGCAGATCTAATCACAGAACGATCAATCGACCGCTCCGCCTGTTATCAGGGCGGGGCGGTTTTTTATATTTAAAAACCGCTCCATCTTATGAAAGATGAAGCGGTCGGTTCTGTCAGACGCCCATGGCGTCCTTCTGGTACTGTTCGAGCGTCAGGCCGGTGAGGCGTTCGACTATCTTGCGATAGCTGTCTC
>CAZPAK010000056.1:0-5110 GCA_964584605.1 uncultured Gammaproteobacteria bacterium | reverse complement strand
CCGTCCTCTTCCGATTTTATTCCATCTCCTGCGCAGTCACCGTCGTCCTGTTTGACATAGCGCTTGATGTCGTCAGCCCCAGAATCCCTCCATTTACAGCTGATTAAATTTGATTTGGTAGCGCTTGCGCTATCCTCTTTTCCTTTTATACTTTTTATTTCTGTGACATTCTGTTCCAGCTTCACCAGCGCTGGATTGACTTGGGAAAGTATCAGATAAGAAGTCATCACCAGAACCATGCCGGAGATGGCGGCGAAGATGATGCTTTTTGCCTCGCTTATGGAGGCGGCGTTGCCGCCGGCCACTATCCACCGAAGGCCGCCGATCATCAGCATCACCGCGGCCAAGATGCCGACGGCGCCGACCGCGTAGGTGTAGATGGATTTGACATACATGGCTATCGGTCTGGTCGTTCCGTCAAAGACTATCTCTTTACTGCCGATGGCGACTTGGGCGTCGAATTTTTCCTGGGCGCTGGCCATTTCCGGTGCCGTAAAGGCCCCGACAGTGGCTATCATTTGCGCTCCGGCGATGGCGACGAAGGTCCAGGCCATCAGGCGGGGCAATAATCCGAACTTTTTATTCTTTTTATTGTTTTTTTTCATATGTAGCATTGTCATTCCCGCGAAAGCGGGAATCTAGTTATTCTCTTCGATGTCTGGATTCCCGCTTTCGCGGGAATGACGAATATGGAGTTATTTTCCCAGCCAAATATTTTCCTCTCCGCCCGGAGCAGTCTTTTCTAATATGGCCTCAAAGGTCTTGGCGTTGATGTCGCGGCCGCCCAAGCCCACCACGAAACTTTTGACCGAGGACAATCCCTTATTCATGAGCGAGGAACGAATTTCGCAGGCCATCGGGGCTGTGCCTCCCAAAGAGGCGTCCTTCTCCACCACGGCCGCGTTCTTGGCGCCGAACTTCTTCAAAGCCTCGGCGATTTCCTCGCCGGGCCAAGGGCGCATGGTGCGGATTTTCAATACTCCGACTTTGCCTTTTCCTCCGGCGAACAATCCGCCCGGGGCCTTCTTGTTGGCCTCGTCGGCGGCGTCTTTGGCCGTTCCGGCGAGCGAACCCATGGTGATGATGACCTTTTCGGCCTTGGAAGGTCCATAGTATTCCAAAAGACCGGTGTCGAGCAGGACATCCTTGTTCTCTTTTTGCAGGTTTTTGAAGGTCTTTTTGTATTTTTGGTACTCTTCGTTTATCAATTCCTTGGCCTCGACGATGTTGTCATGAGCCTCTTTTCTGATCTCGAAATAATGGGCCGGAGTCGCCAAGGCGCCGAGGGTCCTGGGGTTCTCGGTGTCGAGATAGGAACCCTTCTTGGGCTTATAGGATGGAAGGAATTTCTGCACCTCTTTTTCGTTGGGCAAAGTGACTTCCTCGTAAGAGTGCGTCAGCACGAAGCCGTCGACATTGACCATGGCCGGGGCCATTATCTTTTCGGCGACCTTATAGGCCAGGATGTGCTGGGCCACGGCCTCTTGGTGGTTTTCGGCGAAGAATATCAAGAAGCCGGAGTCGCGGATGGCCATGATGTCCTGTTGGTCGTTCCAAATGCTGATCGGAGCGGACACGGCGCGATTGGCGCAGGTGATGACGATCGGCAATCTCATGCCGGCCATATTATAGAGCACTTCTACCATCAACAACAGCCCTTGAGAGCTGGTCGAGGTATAAACTCTTTCGCCGGCGGCGCTGGCGCCTAAGACTATGGAGGCGGCCGCGAATTCGCTTTCGGCGCGCAGGTATTCGTAGTCGGCTTCGCCGTCCGCTTTAAAACGGGCCAGGTCTTCGACAATGTGAGTTTGCGGGGTTATCGGGTAGGCGCTGACCACCGTCGGTTTGATGGCTTTGATGGTCAGGGCGATGGCGCGAGAACCTTCGAGTATTTGAGGCTTCATATATGAGTGTGTCATTCCGACCGAATCCCGCCGTGGCGGGATGAGCGGAGGAATCTCTTAAAATTTGTCATAGCAACTTTCAAGAGATCCCTCGACTCCGCTGACGCTTCGCTCGGGATGACAAAGATTATTTTGTCATTTCTTCTCCAGCTCCATCTTTATGCACTTGACCGGGCATTCTTCGGCGCAAAGACCGCAGCCTTTGCAATAGTCATAGTTGGTCTCCGGCTTTCTTCCCTTTTCCGTATCCTTCATTCTGATGGCGTTGTCCGGGCAGACGCGCTCGCAAGTCCCGCAACCAATGCATTTTTCATAATCGGTCTTGGGGATGAAAGTTCTCCAGTCGCCGGTCTTGTTATTGATCGTCGATCCGGCTTTAACGGTTAAATCTATCGGCATATTTTTTAAATTATGAAGTTTATAATGAAACGCACCCCAGGGCCTAGCGCCACCCCCTCCAAGAGGGGGATTAATACTAATTGCCAATTGCTATTTGCTAAAATCTGCTGCTAGGCATGATATGCCTTGTCTAAGGCTTCGATATTCTTTTTGATTATTTCCTCTCCCTTCTCTTCGAATTTCTCCTTGATTGCCTCTTTGAGGCCGTCGATGCTCAAAAGGCCGTCGAGCTTGGCCAAGGCGCCGAGAATAGTTGTGTTGGATAGGTTCTTGCCAAAAATTTCCATGGCAATTTTGGTTGCGTCGACCGGGTAGATGTTTCCGGCCGGCACGGCCTTTTTGTTCGGGCCATAGGTCAGCTTGATCTCTTCTTTGGCTTTGGAGGTGTTGACGATCACGACGACCTTCTCGTCGCAGTCGGAGGTCGGATTCAAGGATATCAGCGTCGGGTCGAGTATTATCAAGATATCGGGACTGGAGACTTGCTCTCTGGTGCGGATGAATTCGTCGTCGATGCGGGCGAAGGCTTGGATCGGCGCTCCGGTGCGTTCGACTCCGAAAGACGGGAAGGCTTGCGATTGCTTTCCGTCCTTATAGGCGGCGATGGCGATCAATTCGGCGGCCGTGACCACTCCTTGTCCGCCGCGTCCATGCAGTCTGATCTGTTTCATATTCGGTTTATTTTTCATTTTTTAGTATGAATTGGATGATCTGTTCCCAGAATTCCATCGGTTTGTCTCCGGCCACCATCTGTCCGTTGATCAAAAAGGTCGGCGTGCCTTTTATCGCCAATCTTTCTCCGTCTTGAAAGTCCTTGATTATGGCCGCTTCGTATTTCTTGGAGGCCAGACAGCCGTTGAAGGATTTTGTGTCTATTCCGATTTCCGCCGCCATTTTAGGCAGTTCGCTCAAATCGAATTCACCTTGCCGGGAGAAGAGCTTATCATGCATGGCCCAGAAGGCATTCTGTTCCCCGGCACAGCGGGCGGCCAAGGCCAGGGTCAGGGAGTTTTTATGGGCAGGATAGTCCTTGAAGACTATTTTGACCGCGTCTTTGTATCTATACCCCAATTGCCTGATGGTCGAGTGGGATCTTTTGCAGTAAGGGCATTCAAAGTCGGAGAATTCTATGATAGTCACTTTGGCTTCCGCCGGCCCGAAAGAAAAAGCACCTTCGGTCAGCGCCGGATCCATGGTCGTGCCGGCCGTTTGGGCGGGAGGGATTTTAGGCTGTTTTCGCGGTTCGACCTTCAGCCAAGCCAGGGCTGCGGCGGCCAGCAGGATCAGAACGAAAACGAATCCGGCGATGGTTTTTTTATTCAGTCTTTCCATTGCTCGCGGAGGGCTTATTGGATTATAATACCAATGTATCGATTATAACATTTTTCGCTTATGTCTCCAAATACTAAAAACGGCCATTTGGAATATTGGGAGGGCAAGGTCGAGAGGGCTGCCGCGTCTCGGGCGAAGAAGGGCAGGCCGAAGATGAAAGTCAGCGGCGTCGGCGTCAAACAATTGGCCAAGATTATCGCCAAAAGGGCGAAAGGATGATTTTTTATTTTTAATCGATAATACTCTATGAAGAAATCGATCTCTTTGGGTTTGTTCCTCTTGGCCTCGGCCGCGGTGGCGGCGATCGGAGGCTTGGCTCCGTCAGCGACGGCCTATGTCGAACTTAGGCAGCCGTCATTCGCCCCGCCCGGCTGGCTGTTCGGTCCGGTTTGGACATTGCTCTATGTTCTGATGGCTGTGGCCGCCTGGCTGGTCTGGCAGAAAAGGAAAGAGGCCAAGGCCAAGCCGGCGCTCGTTTTGTATTTCATCTAGCTGATCCTCAATGCCTTTTGGACGCTGATCTTCTTCTCCTGGCAGCTTCGCTTCTTGGCCGTGGTCGAGATCGTTATTTTATTGGCGGTTATCATCGCCACCACGACGATGTTCCGCCGTGTCAGCAAGATGGCCGCGTATCTCATGCTCCCATATATCGCCTGGGTCTCTTTCGCCACGGTCTTGAGTTCGGCGGTCTGGTGGCTGAATAGATTTTAGAATTAAAGTCTTCCGGGAGAATCATTTTTAAAAGCTTTTTTCGATGATTTTGCTCGGTTCGTCCAAGAAGGACGAAAAATCAGAGAAAAACAGAGCGAGATTTTTCCGCCGGAGAAAAATCGAGCGTTTTTTAAAAGTGATTTTTTCGGAAGACGATGCTTGATTATGAAATTATTGTCTTGGAATGTTAATGGCCTGCGCGCCATAATCAAAAAGGGTTTCCCTGACTTCCTTAAGAAGGAGAGGCCGGACATTTTGGGTTTGCAGGAGATAAAGATCTCCGACGAGGCCAGAGGCAAGGAAGAGTTCGATTTCTCCGGCTATCAGGAGTTCTGGAATTGCGCCAAGCGCCCCGGATATTCCGGCACGGCCACTCTGGTCAAGGACGGCATCAAGGTCTTGAAGCAGATTCCTTTCCCGAACGACGACGAAGGTCGGGTTTTGATCTTGGAGATGGAGAGGTTCTATTTTGTCAGCATTTATTTCATCAACGCCAAAGACGATCTGTCGCGTTTGGATTTCAAGATGGAGTGGAACGACAGGCTGCTGAAATTCTTGAAGAAGTTGGAAAAGAAGAAGCCCTTGGTCGTCTGCGGCGATTACAATGTCGCCCATCAAGAGATCGACCTAGCCCGCCCCAAAGAGAACGAGGGGAGCGCCGGTTTCACGATGGAGGAAAGGTCTTGGATGTCCAAGTTTTTGAAGGCTGGGATGATCGATGTTTTCAGAGAGAAAAACCCTAAAAAGGTCCAATATTCGTGGTG
>CAZPAK010000055.1:390-5121 GCA_964584605.1 uncultured Gammaproteobacteria bacterium | reverse complement strand
GCTTTTTAAATTAAATAAAATATGCCAAAAACAAGAGAACAAAAGACAGAGATTCTCTCAGAATTGGCCGATAAGGTGTCTCGCGCCAAATCCATCGTTTTCACCAAGTTTGAGAAATTGAATGTTTCCGAGAACGAAGATTTGCGCCGTCGCCTTAAAGCTGAAGGCAGCGAATATTGCGTCGCCAAGAAGACTCTTTTGGGAATGACTTTGAAGAAAAGCCATCCTGAAATCGAGGTCAATGGTTTGGACGGAAAAGTCGCCGCGATCTTCGGGTTCAAAGACGAAGTGGCTCCGGCCAAGGTCGTCGATGAATTCAAGAAAGGCTTGGAAGAGGAGAAGATCTTCTTCTTGGGCGGTATTCTGGAGAATAAGTTCATCTCCAAGGAAGAGGTGGAAAGTCTGGCCAAGCTTCCTTCCAAACAGGAGCTTTACGCCAAGCTGGTCGGCAGTTTGAACGCTCCGGTTTCCGGATTCGTCAATGTGCTGGCCGGTAATTTGCGCGGTCTGGTCGTGGCCCTGAAGGCCATCGGCGAGAAGAAAGAGTAATCGTCAATCAATAATTAAAATTAAATTTAAAACTACTATGGAAGAGCAAAAGAAAGTCGAAGTTCCGGCCAAGTTCGATAAACTGGTCAAGGAAATCGAAGAAATGAGCGTTTTGGATTTGGCTGAATTGGTCAAGGTCCTTGAAGAGAAATTCGGCGTGTCCGCCGCCGCCCCGATGATGGCTGTCGCCGCCGCCGGTGCCGCCGCTCCGGCCGCTGAAGAGAAGGATAGCTTCGATGTCGAGTTGACCGATGTCGGCGCCAGCAAGATCAATGTGATCAAGGTCGTCCGCGCCGTCACCACTCTCGGTTTGAAGGAAGCCAAAGACTTGGTCGATGGCGCTCCCAAGATGATCAAGGAGGGTTGTAAGAAGGACGAGGCCGAATCCATCAAGAAACAGGTCGAAGAGGCCGGTGGAAAAGTTACTTTGAAGTAAATAGGTCTGGATAAGAATACAAAAACCGCCCCTTCTAAAGGGGCGGTTTTTGTATTATTTCAAAGAGGCTTGATATATCGCTTGGCCGGAAAGTATATACACTTGCCCGTCTTTTTCCGACACGGAGATGTCGCTGATGTCGTCCAGTCCGGTAAAAATGTATTGTCCGGTGAATGTGCCTTTGTCGTCGAAGACAGCCAGCCTCTTCTTGCTTGGCTCCGAGATGTAAAGGCCTTTCTCCTCGACCTGCAATCTTTTCGCGTCGCTTATCGACTCGTCTATTTCAGCCAAAGACAAGCTCTCTTTGCTTCCTTTGAGGTATTTTTCAACTTTGCCGTTCCTATTGAGGATGTAGATATTGCCATCTATGAACAGATCGGTCGCGGTCGAAAGGTCGATCTTCGATTCCAGCCATTCTGTCGGAGAGGAGAATTTGTCCTCATTTCTCGAGTAGCGCATTATTTGACCGTTTTTTTTGTCGATGAGATACAATCTTCCATTGTACATTCCGGCTCCGCCTATTTCCACCGGAGCGTTGTCTATCTCTATTTTTTTCAAGTCGCTCTTGCCATTCGACAGCAATGCCGACGACCCATCTATGTAAAGTATGCCATCGGTCGAAGCCGAGGGGTGTTCCATTTCGTTTATGTCGCCAAGGTTGCAGGAGACGGTGACCAGCCCTTCTTTAAGATCGACTTTGTAGACGGCTTTTTCTTTCGGGGAGGCGGCGTAGAGCTTGTTTTCGTGCAAGACCAGGTTGTTTGGCGAAGCTTCTTTGTTCAAATTGGAGAAGTCGGCTATTTTCTTTAAATCGGAAATCACGATAACCTTCCTTAGTTTTTCCAGCTGAGTCGCCTGCTTTTCCCTCAAAGACTCGATTTCGGCCCTCTCTTTGGCGTCTTCTTCGGCTATTCCCGCCAGCATCTCTTGATTTTTTTGCCAAAGTTGCCGAGCTTCATTTTCGTTGCCGTAGATAAGGAAAGAGTCTATTCGATTTTGATTTTTATCGATCTCTTCGATCAAGGAGGCGAAGGCCGCCGATTGCCTGTCTTTCTCTTGGCGTTTTTGATCCAGGGAGATTTTGGTGGTCAAAGCCACTATCAACAGTATGGCGATCAGTAAGAAAGCGGTCGCCTTTCTTTTGCTTATGACCGGTCGGCCTTCATTTTCTGTGTTTCCTGCGGCACCCTGGGCTTCCGAGCTTTTTTTAGTCTTTGATATCATGGCGGAGAAGATTCTGGCGAAGGTCGACGACAGACGCGACAAGAAGGATGCTATATTCTTCGGCGATAGGGCCGAGACTCTCTTTTTGACGAAGATTTTGTCCTTTAAGAGGAAGATTCTGCCGGCTTTTTTGCCTAGCGGAGTCGCCGATGCCTTGGGGAATTGTTTCTTGTTCTTCAAAGCATCGAACCAGGATTTAATCCATCTTTTGATGTTTATTGCTCCGGCCGGAGTCATGATGGCCTCTGTCCTTTCTTCCGTGGACACGACTTCCGGTTTGTAATCCCAATTTTTGATTTGATTTTCGATTTGTCTCTTTATCTCTTCTCCGCTCAAAGATGCGCCCGAGGTGTTCTTGACTATTATGCCCAAAAAGGAAACCAAGGAATTTATTTTTTCCAACAGATTCCTTATTTGCTCGGCGGCGCCGGAAGGCGAGAGGCGAGTGACGATTTCGATCATCTGTTTGGGCGACAGGTATTCCGACAGAGCTTCGTTTATGACCAAGAAGTATCCGCCTTGGGGTATTTTCCCGGCCACGACTTCAGAGAAAAGCTTGTTGATGACCAATCCTTCGTTGCCGGCCTCTCCGACTTGGATCACATCCACAAGCTTGTATTCGCTCTTTTCTTTTTCTTCGCTTCTTGCCTTGGTTGTCTTGGCGGCGGCTTTCTCTTTATAGATGAGCAAATTCTTGTTCTTCCCGACAGTTGAAATGTAAAGTTCGTTCTCATGGAGGACGCAAACGGTCAGATTGATGGCGTAGGGACTGATTTTTATTTTTTCACGGGACAGAAACTCCAAAAGGTCTTTGTTGGTTTTGGCCAAGGCGCTTTCGAATATGCCTTCGATGGAGATGGTCTCTATCCTTTCCTTCAATATGACCTTTTCGTTTTGATAATAATTGAAATTGATGTTGTTGATCAAAAAGTCCAGGAGTTTTGCCGCTTCCGTCTTTTGGGACTCTATTTCGGCTAAAACAAAAAGCTTGCCCACCAAAGCTTCTTTGGCGGCATCCGGCTGGGAGATGAAGATATCGGCTATCGAGTTGTTCTTTTGTCCGCCACTCAAGACGAGTGAGGCGATTTTGTAATACATCTTCTTGTCGTTTTCCCTTATCAAAACAAATGGCCGTTTGACGGTCGTTTTACTATTATATTATACTATAAATGTCGCCGATGGTTAAGTGTCCGCCAATTTAGGCGGCCAGCATTGGCCGTTAACGCTCTAATCATTGGATTTTTATGCTTTCCAGCCTGTTCGGTTCTAATTCCAGAGTCAAACTATTGAAGCAATTTCTCTTCAATCCGGAGGAGAAGTATTATATCAGGCAGTTGGCCCGCGATTTGGCATTGCAAGTCAATTCGGTGCGCCGGGAATTGGAGAATTTGAAAGATTTCGGCTTATTGAAGGAAGAGGCGGCCGAAGCGGATAAATCGTCCGAAAAGACCAATCAGGAAAAGAAATACTATCGAGTCAACAAGAGCTTCCCTTTGTTTGAAGACATCAAAGCCTTGGTGGCCAAATCCCAAATCCTATATAAGGACGATTTGGTCAAGAGCATTGAAAAGCTTGGCAGCATAAAATTGCTGCTTTTGACCGGCATTTTCGTCAATAAGTTCAATTCTCCGATAGATATTTTGATAGTCGGACGGGTCAACAAGGACAAGCTGGTCAAAATAATCAAGGATTTGGAGAAAGACCTGGGCAGAGAGGTCAATTATACGGTTATGGATTCTTCAGAATTCAAATATCGCCGAGACATAACCGATATCTTCCTTTATGACCTTTTGGAGGGCGAGAAGATCGTGGTCATTGACGAAATGGGCCTTTCGTAGCAGTTGCGGGAAAAGAAAAAAAGCGATTGACAGATTTCGAAGAATTTGATGTCATATTCTGATATCTATTGTTAATTCCACCCCGAACAAGAAGGGAGGGAATTAATTTTTTTTCCAAAAATCGGTATGGATGATCAAGGCAAAAACAATAAAGATAGGGTCTTTAGGTCTTTCATTCTCACAACCTCCGTCTACGGAGGCGTTTCGATATTGGGACCTTTGCTCTTGTTGGGCGGCGGCGGTTATCTCCTGGATAAGGCATTTTATACCGGCCGTCTTTTTTTTATCTGCGGAGTGGCTTTAGCCTTCATTTTGACCAATATCCTGCTGTACCGCCGCGCCGCTTCCGTGACCAGGGAGATAGTCAAATTGTCTCCGCCGCCGAAGGAGATGGAGGGTGACGAAGACTCTCAAACATGATATATGGAAATATCCTTAGCGCCACAAATACTTTTTTTCGTTTGGGGTTTTCCAATCACCAATTCTTTCTTATTGATGGCGGCTTTGAGCTTTTTTATTCTGCTGTTCTCTTTGGTCTTGAGTTCCAGACTGAGGATCGTGCCTTCAAGGGTCCAAGGTTTGGCGGAGTTGATTTTCGAGGGGTCTTGGAATTTTGTCTTAGGAATAGTCGGCAGCGAGGCTAAGGCCAAAAGGATATTCCCTTATGTTTTCACCATCTTCATC
>CAZPAK010000055.1:0-380 GCA_964584605.1 uncultured Gammaproteobacteria bacterium | reverse complement strand
TCCTCTCGGCCAATTTGCTGACGCTGATTCCGGGACAGAACGCCGTTTCCATCAGAGTGGAGCAGGGGGCCGTGCCTCTTTTCAGAGCCATTATGGCCGATTACGGCTTAGTTTTTATCATGACGATAACTTCAGTCATAATGATGCAAATCGTGGCCATAGCGGCCATGGGGCCGCTGGCCTATGCCATAAAATTCATCAATGTCAAGAATGTCGGGGCTTTTTTCGTCTCTCTTATCAAGGGCAAGCCTGAATTCTCTTTGCTGGCTCAAGGTTTTTTGGATGTTTTTTTGGGTTTCATGGATTTGATCGGTGAGGTGGCCAAAGTCTTTTCCCTGTCTTTTCGTTTGTTCGGCAATGTCTTTGCCGGGGAAGTCCTT
>CAZPAK010000054.1:0-5261 GCA_964584605.1 uncultured Gammaproteobacteria bacterium | reverse complement strand
ATATTATTGGAAGCCCTGGCCTGCGGAACGCCCACGGCCATCTCCGAGAATGTCGGCTTCGTCGATGATTACAGGAAATACGGAGCCAAGGATTGGGTGATCGACTTCGATCACCCGGCCAAAGCCATAAAGGCCATAAAAAAGATAAAAGGCAAAGACCTGCCTTCAAAACTCAAGACCGAGCTTGTCAAAAAACATTCTTCCGAAAAGGTCTTTAAGCAATACCTTGCCTTGTTCAAGGAATTGATGAAATGAAAAATCTATGAAAATAGCACAATTAGTGTCGCCGTTCCATGCGGTGACCGCGGAATCGAACACCGCCATCTACGGCCATGTCGGCACTCTCTGCGACGACTTGACCGACCGCGGACACGAGGTCTCTCTCTTCGCTTCCGGCGACTCGATCACCAAGGCCAAGCTCAATTCAGTGCATCCGGTGGCCTTCAACAGCCAGCCCAACATGACGGAAAGGGAGAAGAATCTCTACCTGAATCTTTTGATATCCAAATGCTGCGAAAGGGCCAAAGAATTCGACATCATCCACAGCCACTTCACGCTCTTAAGCTCTTTCCCCAGCAATCTGATCGACACTCCGATGGCCATATCGGTCCACTCCCCGATCGACGAAGAATTGAAGCCGTTCATAAAGGAATATCGCAAACTGCACTATATCTCCTTTTCGCTCTCGCAAAGGAAGCAGATGCCGGAATTGAATTGGTTCGCCAACATCTATCATGGCGTGGACACCAACAAGTTTGCCTTCAACCCGACACCGGAGGATTATTTCTTCTATCTGGGCCGGTTGACCGAAGAGAAAGGTGTGCATCTGGCCATCGAAGCGGCCAAGGCCGCCGGAGTGAAATTGGTCATCGCCGGCCGCAGTTACCCGACGGAAGGTTATTGGCATTCGCATATCGAGAAGAACATCGATGGGGCCAACATCA
Source organism: uncultured Gammaproteobacteria bacterium (assembly GCA_964584605.1). Classification (GTDB taxonomy): domain Bacteria; phylum Patescibacteriota; class Patescibacteriia; order Patescibacteriales; family WJLG01; genus JBAZHE01. The sequence continues at coordinate 4,317 of CAZPAK010000054.1, read as the reverse complement.
TCTACATCGGGGAGCAAAGCGCGGAGGAGAAGATCAAATGGCTGCAAGACGCCAAGGCCCTGCTCTTCCCGACCCAATACCAAGAACAATTCGGTTATGTCATGATCGAGGCGATGTCCTGCGGCACGCCGGTCATCGGCTGGAACAACGGCGCCGTGCCGGAAGTCATCCAAGACGGCCGCACCGGATACGTGGTCAATAGCGTAGAAGAGATGATCGGCGCCATCCAAAACATCGATAAGATCAGCCGCGAGGAGACCCGCAAGCGCGCCGAGATTTACTTCAGCGTCAAAAAGATGGTCGCCGGATATCAAAAGGTCTACCAGCGCATAATCGATGAAAGCAATTTCAAGAAGAACAAGATCAAGACCAACGGTGAAACCCCTCAAGTTCTAAGCTTGCCGTCATAATAGCAAACAAAGACCTCGGCCTAAGACCGAGGTCTTTGTTTTTATGCCTAATTCTTGCCAAAATCCCTCTTTTGCCATAGAATTAACCTATAAAGTTTAAAGAATAGCCCAATGTCCACCTTAGCTAAAATTAAAAAAGAAATAGCCTTAAACCTAAGCAAGGTTCTAGGCCGCAAGATTGAGTCCAACGATCTTATGCCCACTCCCAACCAGGAGATGGGCGATTTGGGCTACCCTTTGTTCGCCTTGGCCAAGGATTTGAATAAAAAACCCGTGGACATCGCCCGTGACGCCGAAGAGAGATATCCCAAGAACGGCCTGGCCAAAGCGAAGGCCACTGGACCATACCTCAACTTTATCATTGATGGCGCCAAATTGGCCGAAGGCGTCCTGAAGGAAACGAGCAAAGAAAAATCCCAATACGGGCAAAGCAAGGTCGGCAAGAATGAGAGGATCGTCTTGGAATTCTCCAACGTCAACACGCACAAAGAATATCATGTCGGTCATCTGCGCAACCTCTGCTACGGCGACAGTGTTACCCGCATCTTGAACGCCGCCGGCTTCAAGGCAATGCCCATCTCCTACGTCAATGACTTCGGCATCCATGTCGCCAAGACTCTGTGGAACTATAAATCCTTTGAAGCGGAATTGGGTAAAAAATTAGCCAATCTGCCCATTGAAGATCGTGGTTTCCTTTTGGGGAAAATGTATGTCTCGGCCGCCACTAAAGAAAAAGGTGATCCGGAAGCCGCCGCGGCTATCGGCGTGGTCAAACAAAACATAGAAAGCAAAAAGGGCCAGGAGTACGAGCTTTGGCAGGAAACCAGAAAATGGAGCATTGCCCACTTTGATTCAATATACAAAGACTTAAGAATTTCCTTCGCCGATACTCTTTACGAAAACGAATTCGTGGACAAGGGCAAACAAGTCGTTGAAACGCTCTTGGCCAAAGGAATACTGAAAAGAAGCGAAGGCGCCATCATCGCCGACCTCAAAGAATACGGCCTGGAAGTGCTGGTCGTCATCCGCTCCAACGGCACCGCCACCTATTGCGTGGCCGACTTGGCCCTGGCCGAAGAGAAGCACAGACGCTTCAAACCGAAGAAGTCTGTCTATGTGGTCGACGTCAGGCAATCGCTCTACTTCAAACAGCTCTTCAAGATATTAGAGCTTTCCGGGCTGAAGGAAGAAAGAGTCCACTTGGCCTACGACTTCGTCAAACTGCCTTCCGGCATGATGTCATCCCGTACTGGCAATGTCATTACCTACAAAGAATTAAAAGAAGAAGTCCTGAAAAAAAGCTTCGAAGAGACGGCCAGGCGCCATGAAGATTGGACCAAAGAAAGAATTGAAGACAACGCCAAGAAAATCGGTTTGGGAGCGATCAAGTTCGAGATGCTCAAAGTCGAAGCCCAAAGCGTCATCACCTTCGACATTAATAAAGCCTTATCGCTCGAAGGCTTCACCTCAGCCTACATCCAATACGCCTATGCCAGAATAAGAAGCATATTCCGAAAAGTTAAAAGTGAAAAGTTAAAAGTTAAAAGTATAAAACCGGAAAAATTGACCAACCCCAAGGAAAAAGAACTATTGAAGAAATTGGCCTGCTATCAGGAAATAATAGAGAGCGCGGCGAAAGCTTATAACCCTTCAGAAATAGCCAAATACGCCTACGAATTGGCCCAAATGCTGAACGATTACTATCATGCCGTGCCGGTCCTCTCGGCCGAAGAGGCGGAGAAGAACGCTCGATTAGGATTACTGGGTGCCGTGGCTCAAACCATCGAGAACGCCTTAAGACTACTGGGCATTGAAACGGTGGAGGAAATGTAGTTTTTAAAACAAATTTTAAAAAAAATAAGAACAATGTCATCCCCGCGAAAGCGGGGATCCAGAATGCAAAAAAATAAAGTCGTGGATTCCCGCTTTCGCGGGAATGACAGAGAAAAATATGGCTGAACAAAAAAACGAGTTGATGGAGAAGATCGTCTCTTTCTGCAAGCGCCGCGGCTTCGTTTTCCCGGCTTGCGATATCTACGGCGGCTTCGCCAACGCCTACAGCTACGGCCCCTATGGCGCCCAGCTCAAGAAGAACCTCAAGGACCTGTGGTGGAAAAAATTCGTCGAAGAGCGCGAGGACATCGTCGGCCTAGACGGACCGATAATTTTAAACTCCAAGCTCTGGGAGGCCTCCGGCCACACCAGCGGCTTCAACGATGCCATGGTCGATTGCAAGGCCTGCAAAAAACGCTTTCGCGCCGACCATCTCGTCGAAGAGCTGACCGGTAAAGATTTGGAAGGAGATTTGGCCGGAATGACCGCCGCCCTGCAGGGCCAGAAGTGCCCCGAGTGTGGCAAATCCGACTGGACCGAAGTCCGCACCATCAACATGATGTTCAAGACCGAGATGAACGGAATAGAAGGTCCGGTTTATCTGAGGCCCGAGACAGCCGGCGCCATTTTCGTCGATTTCAAAAATGTCGTCGATTCCTGCCGCGTCAAGATCCCTTTTGGTATCGCCCAAATCGGCAAAGCCTTCCGCAACGAAATCGTCGCCCGCAACTTCATCTTCCGTGTCCGCGAATTCGAACAAATGGAGATCGAATATTTCATCGACCCGGAAATGCCTTGGGAGCCATTGTTCGAGGAGTGGCTTAAAAAACAAGAAGAATACTTCGCCGAAGCCGGCGTTGATATGAAGAAGGTCGTAAGGTTCGAACACTCCAAGGAAAAGCTGTCCCACTATTCCCGCAAGACCGTCGATCTAGAGTTCGAATATCCGTTCGGCCAAAGCGAACTGTGCGGCTTGGCCCACAGAGGCGACTTCGACCTATCTCAACACGCCAAATTCTCCGGCGCCTCGCTCGAATATCTCGACCAAGTCAATAACCGTAAATACCTGCCTCATGTCCTGGAACCTTCCTTCGGCGTCGACCGCGCCCTGCTGGCCGTCCTCTGCTCGGCCTACACCGAAGAAAAAATAAATAATTCCCCTCTTGAGAGGGATGGCGATTCCGCTACCGCGGAAGAGTCGGGGTGTGTCGAAACCCGCATCGTCATGAAATTCCCGCCCTCCATCGCCCCAGTCCAGATCGCCGTCTTCCCGCTCCTCAAGAACAAGCCGATCCTGGTCGAAAAAGCTGAAAGCATCTTCAAAGAATTGGCCAAAGATTTCGCCTGCGAGTTCGATGATAACGGCAATGTCGGCAAGAGATACAGGAGACAGGATGAGATCGGCACCCCATATTGCGTTACTGTCGACTTCGACACCATTGAGAAAGACGATACCGTCACCGTCCGCGACCGCGACACCATGCAACAGGAAAGGATAAAAACCGAAGACTTGAAGAGATATTTCGAGGAAAAACTCAAATAGGAAAAATAGAAAACACCTCGCTAATTATGCGGGGTGTTTTTTATTTTGTTGGTCCTATTAAAAAACGCATTGTAGGGAAAACTTTTTCCCTTAACACTTTAAAAATATCGGGGGGGAAATAATTTTAGGCCAGTTTTTGTCCTATATCTAACTTCTATGCTGTCATTAGAATAATAACCAAAAAGAAATTCTAAAACCTCAACCGCTTCTTTAGGGAAAATATTTTCAAAACCTAATTTTTTACTTTTATCAAGAAGTTTTTGGCACTCATGGCCAAAGGGTCTTTTCTTTAAGTCTTCAACTTTAATATTTTCATCTTCAAGGAGGATGTATGACTTTAAAACCAGCTCTATTCCATGAATAAGTAAAATCGAGAAACTTTGATTCTTTTTATTCTCATATAAAAAACCAGCGTCTTCAATACAATCTTTGCCGAGCTGATAAAACCTTATCACATCTATTCTTCTGCTGTCCTGAAGCATATCAATGTTTATGATCAATCTTCAACCATTTTGCCGCCAAGGCCGTGGC
>CAZPAK010000053.1:479-5263 GCA_964584605.1 uncultured Gammaproteobacteria bacterium | reverse complement strand
GATGTAATAGACCGGAATGGCGTATTTGGCGTACGGCAGCGTTATATCGACCAGTTCGGCGCCCAACTCCACCAGCTTCGCCTTAGCCTCTTGTAGGGCCTTTTTGACCCCTTCGGACAGGCCTCCATACAGACCTCCCCCGTCCCCTCCTTGCAAAGGAGGGGTGAATATCGGCAGACCGACCTTGAAACCAGACAACACACCCCGGCCTTCGGCCACCCCTCTTAATAGAGGGGAATTATTCATTTCTTGCGCATAATCCGGCACCGGCTCATTAGGAGTTGTGGCGTCGTACTTATCATGGCCGGCGATCACGGACAGAACTGTGCCGGCATCCTCGGCGGTCTTGGTCAGCGGACCAGGACAATCGTTCGAAGATGTCATAGCCAAAAGGCCGAAGCGCGAAGAGCGGCCATAGGTCGGCTTAAGACCGAAGATATTACAGAAAGAAGCCGGACAGCGAATCGATCCGCCGGTATCGGTGCCGAGGGCAAAAATGCACATATCAGCGGCCACGGCGGCACCGGAACCGGAAGAAGAACCTCCCGGCACTCTTTCCAAATCATACGGATTATGGACGGGCCCAAAGGCGCTGTTCTCTCCCGAACCTCCGTGAGCGAACTCGTCCATATTGGCCTTGCCCAAAAGAACGGCACCGGCCTCCTTTAATTTTCTGATGATGGTGGCATCGAACGGCGCAACATAGTTCTCCAGTATCTTGGAAGCGGCGGTCGTGCGCACGCCCTTAGTCATCATGTTGTCCTTGGCGACGAAAGGAACGCCCAAAACGCCGCCCTTCTCGCCCTTGGCGCGACGCTCATCGGCAACCTTGGCAGCGGCCAAAGCCTCATCTTCGCAGACGGTCAAAAGCGCGTTCAATTTGCCATTGACCTCTTTTATCCTGTCCAAACAAGCCTTGGTCAATTCGAGGGAAGTGATCTCTCCTGCATCCATCTTGGCCACCGCCTGTCTTATCGTCAATTCGTTCAATTTCATATTTTTATTGCGTGTCATTCCGGCGAAGGCCGGAATCTATTTTAAAATCATCAGGGCATCGCATACAGATACCGGCCTTCTCCGGTATGACACAAAAATAATTTTCTTAATCTTGTTCTAGGACTTTTTTGACCTTAATTTGGTGGCCATAGACCTCCGGCGCCGTATTCAAGGCGGCTTCGGCCTCATCTTTGGCCCACTCATCGATCTCGTCCTCGCGCCAAACATCGGACAGACCGGTGACCTGGGCGGTCGGGACCACGCCTTCGGTGTCGACCTCTTTGAGTTGGTCGATATAATTCAAAACATTGGAAAGCTGGCCAGGAAGAATTTCCAGCTCTTCTTCGGTTAGGTCGAGCCTAGCCAAGGCGGCAACTTTTTTTACATCATCTTTGGTTAACATAAAATAAATTTGTAGTTGGTAGCTAGGTATAATTTTAAAAACTCAGCTACCAACTACCAGCTACTAGCTACTACTTAATCATCTTTAAAAATTCTTCTTCCCTAATCACACTCACACCCAACTTCAGCGCTTTATCGCGCTTGCTTCCCGGATTCTCGCCGACAATGACGAAACTGGTCTTCTTACTGACGGATTCGGACAACTCCCCTCCCAACTGCCTAATCTTATCTTTTGCCTCATCGCGTGTCAAACTGGCCAATGTTCCAGTCAAAACGAAGGATTGCCCGGCCAATTTGCCGCCGGACGACAGCCGAGCTTCGGTCTTGAGCGATACGCCATTGTCTTCCAACTTCTCCAGAATCGCCAAATTCTTGGCATTATGCCACCAGACATGTATGCTTTCAGCCACTATGGGGCCAATGTCTTCGGCATTTTCAATGTCCTCTTTTGACAAGCCGCTGAAATACTCAACAACATCGCCCACACCAAACACACCCCGCCCTTCGGGCACCCCTCTTTTTAGAGGGGATTTTTTATCTAAAAATTCTTTGGCGAGCGTAATGGCCGTCTCTTCGCCGACATGGCGGATTCCCAAGCCATAAATAAATCTGGAAACATCCAGAACTTTATGGTCGACTATGGAATCGATGATGTTCTTGGCCTTTTTCTCGGCGAAGCGTTCCAATGGTTTGAGGTCGCCTTCGGTCAAAGAATAGAAATCAGCAATGTCGGACACCAAACCCTCTTGCACCAATTGTTCGACGATCTTCTTGCCCAGGCCTTCGATGTCGGCCGCATTCTTAGATACGAAATGGATGAGCGATCGCAAAGTCACGGCATAGCAATCCTTGTTCAAACAGCGAAAGGCCACGTCTTCATCGACGCGAGCCACGGCACCGCCGCAGATCGGACACTTTTCCGGAACCTTTATCTTCTTCTCCTTGCCGCTGCGCATCTTCGGCAAAACTTGCACCACTTTCGGGATGACATCGCCGGCGCGCTCGATGATGACCGTATCGCCGACCTTGATACCAAGGCGTTCGATCTCGTCGAAATTGTGCAGCGTGGCGTGCGTGACGGTCACTCCCCCGACTTCTACCGGTTCCAGCTCGGCCACCGGAGTCAAAGTGCCGGTGCGTCCGACCTGCCAATTGACCTTTTTGACAACGGTCGTGGTCTGAATGGCCGGGAATTTGAAGGCCATCATATAGCGCGGCCCCTTGCCGACTACGCCCAAAACGTCCCAATCGGACAGATCGTTCACCTTGACGACGGTGCCGTCGATCTCGAAAGGCAGTTTCTCGCGCTTCTCGCCGATCGAATGATAGAAAGCCAGAACCTCTTTGAGGTCCTTGCAGACCTTGTTCTCTTTTATGGTCTTGAATCCTAAAAGTTTCAGAATCTCCCTTTTCTGGCTGTGCTTGGAAAGACCAGGCAGGCCGATGACCTCATAGGCATAGAAATCCAGCCTCCTTTCGGCGGCGACTTTCGGATCGAGCTGGCGGATGGAACCGGCCGCGCCATTGCGCGGATTGGCCAGCGGCGGCTTGCCTTGCTTCTGATACATCTCATTCAGTTCATTGAAGACCTTGGTCGTCATCACCACTTCGCCGCGGACATGGATTTCGCCCGAGAGCGCATTCAAAATGCCTTCGATCTCGGCTTTGCCAAAACCCAATTTCTTCAAGTCTTTGCCCTCGACCTTGCCAAAGGACAAAGGAATGCTCTCGATGGTCTTGAGGTTGGCGGTGACATCCTCCCCCACCTGTCCGTCGCCGCGGGTGGCGCCGGTCGAGAAACGGCCGTCTTCATACTTCAAACTCATGGCCAAGCCGTCGACTTTGAGTTCGACGAAATATTCGAACACACCCCGGCCTTCGGCCACCCCTCTTGATAGAGGGGATTTCTTCAATATATTCAGATTCCTCTCTTCCCAGTCGATCATATCCTGCTCATTGAAGGCGTCGAACAGGGACATCATCGGCCTGAAATGCCGCACCTTGGAAAATTTCTCCAACGGCTGCCCACCGACGCGCTGGGTCGGCGAATCGGGAGTGATGAGCTCGGGATTCTCCTGCTCCAATCTTTGCAATTCATTCTTCAGGGAATCCAAAGCCGCGTCGGAGATCTCCGACTTGTCGAGGACGTGGTATTGATAGCGGTAATGATTGACCTCATCGCGAAGCTTAGCGATGCGATCTTTTATTTGTTCTTTGGTCACAAAAATTCAGGATTTAAGATTTATGATTTAAGAAATTCTTGGTCGACCTTATTAAGCCCTGCAAAAGTTGGTGCGATCTATTGGCCAGAATCGCCAAATCATTAAAATCATTTTTATCCAAATAACCAACTTCTTTAGAGACTAGTATTTGATTTTTCAATTCAATAAGCGACCCCTGGGCCAAATAATAGAATTGGACTTTTTCAGCATACCCTTTCCTACCGAAACCCTCCGCTATATTGGAGGTTATAGAAATGGCCGACCTGCGCATCTGTGAAATCAAGCAATAAAGCTCTTCTTTTGGATAATGTCTAGTCGCGCCATACACGGAAATCACAAGCTTATGACTTTCTTGCCAAGCGAATAAATCGGTAAAAGAACGAATCCTCCCCTCCTCGTTCATAAATCCTAATTCTTAAATCATAAATCATCTATAATGGTAGCAAAAAACCGCTGTTTTTTCCAGCGGTTCCTTGCGTATTCTCGACTTGACCAAATTACTTCTTTTCAGCGGCAGGGGCGGCGGAATCAGACGGTTTCTGCAAACAAGCGGTGGCGATGATTTCCATAGACTGGTCCTTGCCCTCGCTGTCCTTGCCAAGATTCAAAGGCAATGGCTCGCATTTCTGAGAAAAGGCTTTGGCTATGTCGAAAATGGCCTTTTGATAACCTTGATTGGCGCCATTATTGAAGGCGACCGTAGCCTGATTGGCCTTGAACTGCTGCCAAGCATTCCAGCCAATGAAAACGACCGAAAACAAAGCCCACACACTGAGAACGATAAGGGCGATCACACTGCTCTTGATCTTCATACTTTTTTGAAATTATTAATTATTTCTTATACTCCTTGAACTTCTTCGGTTCATTATACCCCCAAAAAACCTGGACGACAAGTGGAAAAACGGCTTGACCAAGAGGCAAAATATCAGCGTCTTCGCCCTTGCCGGAAAGCAGCCGATCAGAAAATCAACTCCAGCTCAACCGTCCTCTGCAAATCATTGAAAGCTCCCTGGGACCGAAAGATGACGGTCGTAGAAGTGGCCTTGTCGACTTGATAGACGCCGCCGTTCAACAGAGTGTCGGAGAACAGATCGGTCACCCCATCGCTTCCGGGCGGAATCGTCCAGCCGTTCTTCCGCCATTCCCAAAGCACCCTTTCTGCGC
>CAZPAK010000053.1:0-469 GCA_964584605.1 uncultured Gammaproteobacteria bacterium | reverse complement strand
TTGATTTGGATTGAGTGCCGCTCATCTTGACCCCCGAGGTCACCAGTTTGGCCGCCGCCAAAGACACCAGCACGATGGCATTCAGGATCAAGATGGTCATGAGCAAGGCAGTGCCTCGAGAGGCGGATGTTTTTTTTCTATCATCATTCATAATAGCGAGAGGATAAGACCGTCTGCACATTCAACTTTTGCTTTCCGTTCTTCACCGATATCTCCATTTGCAAGCGCATCAGCACCTTGGCCTGGACATAATCGCTGTTGTCGGTCAGTTGAAAAAGGACGCGGCTGATGACGATATTGGACGGGGTTATATATTGAAAGGCTTCAATGCCGCGCTGAATGGCCAAACGATCGTTGTTCATGAAATATCTGATGCACTCCCCTTTATAATTCAAGAAGATGATCTCTTGGCCGCCGATGACGCGATAGATCTTGCGGGCACCGCCGCCGCGGAACCGTACGGTGGCCT
>CAZPAK010000052.1:0-5298 GCA_964584605.1 uncultured Gammaproteobacteria bacterium | reverse complement strand
TGACCGCCCAAGAACTGCGATCTAAGTATTTCGATTTCTTCAAGGAAAATGGACACGCTTTGATAAAAAGCGCTTCTTTGATACCGGAGAACGATCCGACCGTCCTTTTCACCACGGCTGGTATGCACCCTTTGGTGCCCTATCTGATGGGTGAGTCGCATCCGGCCGGCAAGAGGCTGGTCGATGTCCAGAAATGCGTTCGCACCGATGACATCGAGGAAGTCGGCGACAATCGCCACTTAGTCTTCTTCGAAATGCTCGGCAACTGGTCGCTGGGCGACTATTTCAAACAAGAGTCCATCCAATGGAGCTTCGAATTCCTGACTTCGCCCAAATGGCTGGGTTTGCCGATAGAACGCTTGGCCGTATCCGTCTTCGCCGGCGACGACGACGCCCCTTTCGATCAAGAGGCCTTCGACCTATGGAAATCCCTGGGCATACCGGAGGAGAGGATCGCCAAGCTCCCCAAAAAGAACAATTGGTGGGGTCTGGCCGGCGTGACCGGTCCTTGCGGTCCGGACACCGAGATATTCTATTGGGTCGGCGACAAGGACTCTGTTCCGGCTTCGTTTAATGATGACAATGATTTGTGGGTGGAGATTTGGAACAATGTCTTCATGCAATATAACAAGAAGGTCGATGGGTCATTCGAGCCTTTGGCGCAAAAGAATGTCGATACCGGCATGGGCCTGGAAAGGATTTTGACCGCCATGAACGGAGTCGCGACCGTCTTCGATACCGACCTGTTCCAGCCTTTGATTCAAAGAGTCGAGGAGCTTTCCGGCCAGAAATACGGAGAGAAGGACGATAAGGACAAGATCTTTCGAGTGATCACCGACCACCTTCGGGCCGCCACTTTCATAATCGGCGACGAGAAGGGCGTTACGCCTTCCAATACCGGCGCCGGCTACATCGTGCGCCGCCTGCTCCGCCGCGCCGTGGTCTATGGCCAGAGATTGGGCATCAAGCACCAGCGCTGGGCCTCGGAGGTCGCCATCGAGGTGGTCGGCAACTATAAAGATGCCTATCCCGAGTTGGAGAATAACTGCGAGTTCATCGTCAAAACCATCATGAAAGAGGAGGAGAAATTCGAAAGGACTTTAGAGAACGGCCTTAAAGAGTTCAGCCGCCAATGCGAGAGTTTGGCTTGTAAAATGGAGGAGAGCGGCGAGGTGAATATCACTATTCCCGGAGATATGGCCTTCCAGCTGTTCTCGACCTATGGCTTTCCGATAGAACTGATTCGTGAGATAGCCAGGAATAAAAAGATGACCATAGACGAGCTTGGTTTGAAGGAAAAGATCAAAAAGCATCAAGAGCTTTCCCGCACCGCTTCGGCCGGCATGTTTAAAGGCGGACTGGCCGATGCCAGCCAGGAGACCAAGCGCCTGCATACGGCCGCCCATCTTCTGTTGGCCGCTTTGCGCAAAGTCTTGGGCGACCATGTTTTCCAAAAGGGCAGCAATATCACTCCGGAGCGTTTGCGTTTCGATTTTTCCCATGGCGAGAAGATGAGCGCCGAACAAATTGCTGAAGTCGAGAGCTTGGTCAATGAGGCCATAGACAAGAAAATGCCGATAGTCTGCGAAGAGAAGACTTTGGAGGAGGCCAGGAATCAAGGCGCCATGGGCGTGTTCGATTCCAAATACGGCGAGATGGTCAAAGTCTATAAGATCTGTTTAGGCGACGATGTCGCCTCCTGCGAGATTTGCGGTGGCCCCCATGCCACCAACACGGAGGAGCTCGGCCGCTTCAAGATAACAAAGGAGAAGAGTTCGTCTTCGGGTGTGCGCCGCATAAAAGCCATTTTGGAGTAATTTTAGAGGCATTAGTTTATAATATTTAATATTGGCTAAAATAATTGCCAATTGCCAATTGTCAATTGCCAGTTGGCTGCCGCCTTGACATCTTTGGTTTTAATCTATATAATCCCTAAGTACAAAGGTAAAAGATTATTTTTTAAAACCAGAAAATAAACGACTTTACCAAAAGTTTTTGTTTGGTAATTTTTTTTGTTAAGGTTTTAGTAATAAATTTTGGAAGAGGAAAATGCCGGAAGGATCGATTCTTTCCAGCGGCTTTTTTCTCCAAACCGAATGTCAGAAAACAAAAATCAAGCCGTCAATTCCAAGGACTTCATCGAAATGGAGGGTGAGGTCTTAGAGCTGATGCCGGCTGCCAGCTTCCGCGTTTCCTTGGCCAGCGGACATGAGATATTGGCCCATTTGTCAGGGAAGATGAGGATGAACAAGATTCGTTTGGCCGTCGGAGACAGGGTTAAGGTGCAAATAAGCCCTTATGACTTGACCAAGGGCCGGATAACTTTCCGTTTGTAGGTTTTTAAAAAATATAAAAGTAAGCGACCTCGAGACGGTCGAGGCCAGAGTTTTAAGTATAAAAATATTCAAATATCCTATGAAGGTCAGAGCCAGTGTCAAGAAAATTTGCAAAGATTGCAAGGTCGTTCGACGCAAGGGCCGAGTTTGCGTTATTTGCAAGAACCCTAAGCACAAACAGAGACAAGGGTAAATTAATTTTCAAATATTTCATATCTATGGCGCAAGCAAGAATAGCCGGTGTAAACATCCCGAGCGAGAAAAAAGTCAAGATTTCCCTTTCTTATATCTATGGGATCGGACCAGCCAGATCGATGGATATTTTGTCCGAGGCCAAGATCGATCCGGAAAAGAGGGTCAAGGACCTTTCCGAGACCGAGATCAACAAGATCAGAGAGATAGTGGAAAAGAGATATTTGGTCGAGGGCGATCTTCGCAGAGAGATAGTCGGCAACATCAAGCGTTTGAAAGAGATCGGCGCCTATCGAGGCATCAGGCATGCCAAGGGCTTGCCGGTTCGCGGACAGACCACCAAGCGCAATAGCCGCACCGTTCGCGGCAATGTCAGAAGGACCGCCAGTTCCGGCAGGAAGCCGGCCGCCCAGAAGACCTAATCCCACTCCATAAATAGAACCAATATAATATGACTGAAGAGAAAAAGGATATCAAAGAGGCTGCAGGCCCCAAGGCCGAGGTCGAAAAGAAGATCGAGAAAGAGCCGGTTGTCGAACCGGAGATTTCTTTGGATTTCGACGATGAGCCGGAAATGGATTCCGCCGCCGTCAAAAAGGCCATGGCCGACACGGAGGAGTTGCCGGAAGAAATAAAGAAGAAGTTGGAGAGCCGCAAAGAAGAGAAGGCTGGCAAGAAATTCAAGAAAAAGAAGAAGAAGGCCAGGACCAATGTCGAGGTCGGCAAGATCTTCATCAAGGCCACCTATAACAACACTATCGTGACCGTCACCGATCTGAATGGCAATGTCATCTCTTGGGCCAGCGCCGGCATGGCCGGTTTCAAGGGCCCCAAGAAGGCCACTTCCTATGCCGCTCAGATCATCGCCAAGATCGCCTTGATCAAGGCCAAAGAGGATTTCAATTTTAAAGAGGCCAGCGTTTTCGTCAATGGCATCGGCACCGGACGCGAAGCCGCCATTCGCGCTATCAACGCCAATAGCATCAATGTCACTTCCATTAAGGATATAACCCCTATACCTCATAACGGCTGCCGTCCCAAGAAGCCGAGAAGAGTGTAATCCATCAAATAGCCGAATATGAAAAATATCGATCCAAAGTGCAAACAATGCCGCCGCATCGGTGAGAAGCTGATGCTCAAGGGAGAGCGTTGCAATTCCCCGAAGTGCGCCATGAACAAGCGGCCGTTCCCTCCGGGATTCCATGGCCCCAAGACTCGCCCCAATGCCAAGAAGAGCGATTACGCCATGCAGCTCAATGAAAAACAGAAGGCTCGCAGGCAGTATCTTTTGTCCGAGAAGCAGTTCAGGCTGATCTTCGACAAGGCCGCCAAAAAAGTCGGCAACACCGAGAAGCTTTTGATCCAGCTTTTGGAGATGCGTTTGGACAATGTCGTCTATCGCCTCGGCTTCGCCCCGTCTCGGGCGGAGGCCAGACAGCTGGTCAACCATGGCCATTTCACCGTCAACGGCCGCAAGGTCACCATTCCTTCTTATAAAACCAAGGCTGGCGATGTCGTCAAGATCAAGGCATCTTCGATGAGGAGTAAGAAATTCGCCGGCATTTCGGCCAAGATCAAGACCAATGACATCCCGGGCTGGATTCATATGAGCCTGGAGGATATGTCCGGCAAGATTTTGCACGAGCCTTCCGCCAAAGATTTGAAATCCAATCTCGACCCGCATGTCATCGTCGAGTTCTATTCCAGATAAATTAATTTTTCCCTTCACTGACGGCCGCTCGGCCTCAATAACAAGGAGGGCAATAAAATTCTATGGAGTCCATATCCAAACCAAACAAAGTGGAGTTCATCAAGGGTGAGAATCCGAACGAAGCGACTGTGGTCATTGAGCCTTTCTATCCCGGTTACGGCATGACCGTTGGCAATTCTTTGCGTCGCGTGATGCTGTCTTCTTTGGTAGGAACCGCGGTCGTCGGCGTCAAAATCGAAGGCGTCAGCCATGAGTTCACCACCTTGCCTCATGTCAAGGAGGATGTTTTGGAGATAATAATGAATTTAAAGAAGCTGAAGGGCGCGATTTTGATCGACGATGAAGAGGGGATCAAAATGGAGCTGGAAGTTCGCGGCAAGAAGCAGGTCGTCGCCGGCGACATCAAGAAGGATTCTCGCGTCAAGATAGTCAATCCGGAGATGGTCATCGCCAATATCACCGACAATGCCGGATTCCTGAAGATGGAGATAAGCATCGCCAAGGGGCGCGGCTATCGTCCAGTCGAGGCCATTGAAGCTGTCGATAAGAAGGGTGAGATCGGCTACATCGACATCGATGCTATTTTCTCTCCGGTTCTGGCCGTCGGCTTGAAGGTTGAGAATGTCCGCGTAGGCAAAATGACCAATTGGGACAAGCTGATTTTGAGCATTGTCACCGATGGAACCATTTCCCCGGAGGACTCTTATAAAGACGCCGTCAAGATATTGCAGGATCAGGTCGGATCTTTGACCGCCGGCAAAAAGACCGAAGCCGCCAAAGACGAGGAAGACGATGTGCAGGAGGCTGAAGATGAGGCGGAGCTGGTCGAAGATGAGGACGGCGAGGACGAAGAGATGAAGAAGGCCAGAAAGAAGGAGAAAAAAGAGAAGAAGTCTAAGAAGACGAAATAAACGGAAAGTTTAATTATACCAAGCGTATGAGACATAGAAAGAAAAAAGTGACATTGGACAGAAAGACCGAGTCCCGCGGAATGCTTTTGCGCAATCTGACCGCCAGTGTTTTGATTTACGAAAAGATAAAGACCACCGAGGCCAAGGC